>CADEDX010000286.1 GCA_902826195.1 uncultured Bradyrhizobium sp.
GTAGTGGGTCATGAGAGAGAAGGGACTGGACTACTGCTTCGAGCCGTGGTATTTATTGCCCCATCTCTTCAATTGTGACTGTGAGGAATGGGGCTAGGACATAAGTTATAAATTTATCGACGATGTTTCGAAAGAAATCCGATAAAATCGACAATATCATGGCGTTTTCAATGTCGACTGCTTGCAGAGGCAGCAGTTCGACGTGATCACCCTGTTGGATGTAGTCGAGCATTTGGATGACGATGTTCTTGAAAAGATCGCGTCGGATATTCATGATTTGCTCGCTCCCAATGGTGTGGTGCTCGTCACGACACCCAATAACGAGCGACTTGAGGATAACGTCGTCTACTGTCCTATCAGCGACGTGACCTTCCACCGATGGCAGCACGTTAGGAGTTGGACGAAGTCCAGCCTCTCGGCGTATTTCGAGCAGTGTGGTTTTGAGACTGTTTCTATCGACGAGGTCAATTTTCGAGATGCGCGAGATACTTCATCTCTGTTGCGTAGGGTCGCTCGAAATATTGTAAGGGTTCGCTCCCCTAAGAGTGGGCTGTTATTGGCCGCCCGTAGGAAAGTCCCGAAAGCGAACCTATAGCTTAGGAGCGGTGGAAAAATCACTCAGCGGTTTGCTTGTTGCGATCAAAGCCGACAATCCATTGGAGATGCCTGCCGCTCTAAGCAGTGCCTGAACGTGTGCGGTACCAGAGATGGGTAAGGATATAGATATGCGGTGCAGCGAAGCCAACATTGATCAGCGGATTACGTCGCGCGTGGAGAGCTATATTTCTCCCTGGGTTACCCTAGTCGAACGCAAGGTGGTGGACAGTAAGGGAACGTTCATCGGCAATTTTCATGGGCTTGCGGTTGCTGATTATGTCTCCGTAATTGCAATCACGACTGAGGGAGTGCTGCCGCTGGTCCATCAGTTCCGTCCCGCTATCGAACGGTGGACGCTGGAATTCCCCGGCGGACTGCTCGATGAGGGGGAGGAGCCGGAGCATTGCGCGTTGCGTGAGCTATCGGAGGAGGCGGGCCTGGAAGCTGCTCAGGCCATTAGCCTGGGAGAGCTTCTTCCGGACTCGGGGCGACTAGGCAACAGGCTATGGGGCTTCGTGGTGCCTCAAGCGGAAAAGCTTGCGAGTTGGACCCCCGAGCCCGATCTGCAGATTAAATGGGTCAGCCTCACGACGTTGGAAGACTATATTCGTGACGGTACCTTCAATCATGCCCCCCATCTGGCACTATTCGCTGTCGCTCGCTTGCGGGGCCTGATCTAGCTGTTGCCGGATCATTCGTCGCCGCAGGAATCCGTTAAAAACAGCGATAGACGGCGGTCCACGTAACCGAGCCCGCCGACGGGGTCATCCGGACCGTCGTCGCGATCGAGCTTTCAGGTCCTCCCGAAGCATAATATTTCAAATATTTATAGTGGTTTTGGCGTTGCTTCACGAACGCACCCATCCCCCGCTTGGGCATTAACAAACAGCAAGACAGGAGGGGCCGTATCGTCTATTGGGGTGCGAGAAAATGAGTCTTTGATGGATTAAAGCCTCGAACATGCTCGTTCCCCGCTCTTTCGCTGACCGTTCCGTATGCATTCTGGGCCTTGGATATGTCGGGCTCACCCTTGCGTCGACAATGGCGGCGGTCGGATTTCGGGTCTGGGGCGTCGAGGTCCGAAAGGACGTGGTAGAAGGGCTGCGGCACGGACAGCCGCATTTCCACGAGCCTGGATTAGCAGACCAGCTGAGTCGCGTTCTGGAATCTGGTGCATTCTCGGTTCACACGAGTGTGCCGGCGGATTGCCAAGCGACGGTTTTCATCATTACGGTCGGCACTCCGCTGGGCGCGGACAAGCGCGTACGCACGGATATGATCGAGCACGTGGCGGGCGAGGTTGCTGCGGCAATGCCAGCAAGCGCGCTCGTGGTCATGCGATCCACCGTTCGGTTGGGAACTACACGCACAATCGTTGCTCCGATCCTCGATGCCGCTGGTAAGTCCTATGACTTGGCATTCTGTCCCGAACGAACTCTCGAAGGCGTCGCTATTCAGGAGCTGCGCATTCTTCCACAAATCATAGGTGGAGGTTCGGAAGATGCCACGGTACGAGCTGGGCAGCTGTTTCAGTTCGTGACGCCGACGACGGTGCGCGTACGTGATCTCGAGACCGCTGAGATGATCAAGCTGGTAGACAATTCCCAGCGCGACGTTCACTTCGCATTCTCCAATGAAGTGGCATCAATGTGCGATGCGATCGGTGTGAGTGCCGCGGACGTGATTTCTGCTGGAAAGCTCGGGTATCCGCGGACCAATCTCGCGATGCCAGGGCCAGTAGGTGGTCCCTGTCTTGAAAAGGATTCTTACATACTGGCCGAGGGGCTTGAGCATCGAGGCATATCACCGGAGATCGTTCTAACGGCGCGAAAACTTAACGAAGCTCAGCCCGCGCGAGCGATCGCAGCATTGCATGAGATGACCAGCCGGATCAGGAATTTTCCAGATGGGCCGATCGTGACTGTGCTCGGTCTTGCCTTCAAAGGTACACCAGAAACGGACGACCTGCGCGGCACGATGGCACGTCCCATTCTCACTGCGTTACAGTGCCATTTTCCGAAAGCGCGGTTCAGGGCGTTCGATCCGGTGCTCTCGGCGCAGGCTATTCGCGACTTCGGGATCGATCCTTTCCTATCCCTTGAGGAAGCGCTCGATGGCGCAAATGTCGCCGTCATTGCCAACAATCACAGCCGCTTCCGCTCCATGGCGATCGAAACGCTGTCTCACCGGATGGCGTCGCCTGCGATGTTTTACGACTTTTGGAACAACTTCAGCGCCGACTATCTGATTTTGGCTCCGCATGTCGGCTATATGGCGATTGGCAGCCATGGCAGAGTAATTCTTCCGAAGGTAGAGAAGCTATGAGCCGTCGATATCTCGTCACAGGGGGCACGGGGTTTCTGGGAGCCGCTCTGGTGCAGAAGCTAGTGCGGGACGGGCACTCCGTGCGCGTGCTGGACAATAATTGGCGCGGCAATCCGAGGCGGCTTGCTGGAATTGAAGATCGCATAGAGCTGCATGTCGGCGATATCCGGGATCCGCAGGCCGTACGCCGAGCGGTTGATGGGGTGGAATGCGTGGTTCATATGAGCGCCATCAACGGCACCCGCTATTTCTACGAACAGCCAGAACTCGTGATCGATGTTGCGATTCGCGGCATGCTAACCGTGATTGATGCGTGTCGAGATGCTCGGGTACGCGAACTCGTTGTTGCTTCTAGCTCCGAAGCCTACCAGTCGCCGATGCAGGTTCCAACTCCAGAGAATGTTCCGCTGGTCGTGCCAGACATACGAAATCCGAGATACTCCTATGGTGGGTCGAAGCTTGCATCAGAACTGATCGCGCTAAATTATGGTCGAACGGATTTCGATCGCGTAGTCATTTTCCGGCCGCATAACGTCTATGGCGCAGACATGGGATTTGAGCATATCGTTCCCGAATTTTCGGTCCGCGCGGCGGAGGCTGACTTAGTGACGAAGCCAGGGCTGCCTTTGACCTTATCCTTAAAGGGGGATGGCGGTCAGACACGTGCCTTTATTTACGTGGACGATTTCACGGATGGACTCGCGACGGTGGTCGCACGCGGTGAGCACCTCAATGTCTACCACATCGGAAACCCCGAGGAGGTGACGATTCGATGCGTTGCAGAGCTGATCGTCGAAACCTTCGGACGGCAGGCTATCATTGAAGCTGGCCCCGCACCACTCGGCGAAACGCAGCGTCGCTGTCCTGACATCGGCAAGGTTCAAGCGCTGGGTTGGTCCCCTCGCATTTCATTGCAGGACGGTCTCCCGTCTGTCGTTCGCTGGTACCGTGACCATCCCGAGTTGCGCCCACTACGAGATTCAGGAGAGAGCAAATGACAGCGATGGCGCAATCCAGGCCGATCCTTGAGTGCCAAATATGTGCGAGTGATAAACTCAAGCCGGTGCTGTTTCTCGGTTATGTACCGCCGGTGAACACCATGCCGCCGGTTGGAGAGCGCGCGCTGGAGCAGCCGACGTTTCCGCTCGAGTTGTTCCGATGCGAGAAATGCAGCTTGGTGCAGATTGGGCTTGAGGTCGATGCGGAAGTTCTCTTCCCATATTCCTATCCATATCTGAGCGGAACTACCAAGATCCTGCGCGAGAACTTCGCGGAATTGTATCGCGAGGCGTCATCGCTCATCAAGATTTTGCCGGACGATCTCGTGGTAGATGTCGGTTCGAATGATGGATCGTTACTGATCAATTTCAAAGAAGGTGGTCATCGCGTACTAGGCGTCGAGCCGTCGCGTGCGGGCGAAGTCGCGCGCGACCGTGGCGTCGATACGCTGACGGATTATTTTGGCGCAAAGCTCGCGACCCAGTTACGCGCCGAACGCGGCGCTGCCAAGGTCATCACCGCGGCAAACGTGTTCGCGCATATCGGCGATGTTCATAACGTTACAAAGGGCGTCGTCGAATGGCTCGCCGAAGACGGCGTCTTCATTTCGGAGTCGCATTATCTGCTCGATCTCGTCGAGACGCTCCAATACGACACCGTCTATCACGAACATCTTCGATACTACGCGCTGGGCGCCCTCGAAACGCTGTTTGCGCGTCACGGACTTGAGGTGTTCAACGTTAAGCGCATTCCGACCCACGGTGGCTCCATTCGAGTCTACGCCGCGCGCCCGGGGCAATATCCGGTCCAGGCATCGGTTGCCGAGCGTCGTGCCGATGAGGAGCGTTTCGGTCTCGCCGATGGTAGTGCGCTGAAGACCTTTGCCGTACGCGTTCTTCAGTCCAAGCTAGCATTATATAAACTGCTCGCCGAGCTAAAGAAGGTTAACACCACGATCGTCGGCATTGGAGCTCCCTCACGCGCATCAACGCTGATCAACTATGTCGGCCTAGACGACGGAATCATAGATTCCGTAATGGAAGTCTCTGGCTCGCACAAGCTCGACAAGTATATTCCGGGCACGCGAATCCCTGTGATGGACGAGGCAGCGCTCTATAGCGACCAGCCGCACTATGCGCTGCTCTTGTCGTGGCATATTGCGGATGAACTTGCCGTTAATCTCCGAAAGCGAGGGTACAAGGGCAAATTTATCGTTCCATTGCCCAAGCCGCGAATTATCGAGTAACTCGATGATGGGAGAACGACCGCTCAGGCTGGGGGTTGTGGGTCTGGGGTTCGGTGCCGACGTGCACGTTCCCGCATTCAATCTGCTACCCGATGTAAAGGTCGTTGCCCTGCTGGGGAAAAATGCCGACAAAGCTGCAATCGTGGAAAGCCGTCTCGGAATTCCGGTGTTCACGGATCCCGAGCACTTTTTCGCATTGAGCCTCGATGCGGTGAGCGTGGCGGTTCCACCAGGACAGGTTGAGGCTGTTGTCGAACTCTGTCATGCATATCGGCTTCCGGTGCTCTGTGAAAAGCCGCTCGGTGCCAATATGCCCGCCGCGCAGCGAATGGCGCGCCGATACAGAGATCTGACGACGGCGCTCGATTTCGAATTTGCAGAACTCACAACGTTTTTGGCGCTATTTGACGCGATACACGCGCGAAAGCTAGGGGACCTCAGGCATATTCAGGTTACTTGGCTCACAGAGTCCTGGGTGCATCGGAACGGGACCTGGTCGTGGAAGACCGATGCCGACCGCTACGGTGGCGTGCTGAACCTCTTCGGGACCCATGTTCTCTATCTTATGGAGTGGCTTGCGGGGCCAGTGGTCGCATTGCGTGCACGGATGGATTCGCGGGTGACGGCGCATCTCAAGCCGGACGGCGATGCGCGCGCCGCGGAAGATCTCGTCCATGCCACGTTTGATCACGCATCCGGCGCGGTGACTTCGATAACGATAGGCAATGCTAATCCAGGTCTGACGGCGCATCGGTGGATAGTTGCAGGCAGTGCCGGAACGGCCGTAATTGAGAATTCCACGCGAGACTATATGGGCGGTTTCCGATTGGTCGTAACGAGTGCCCGTGGCGATACACTGCTGGACGTGTGCGAGCCGGTCACAGATGGGGATGGTCGCCTACCCCCGTTCAAGCGCCTCGCGGAGCGCTTCGTTGCTGCAGTGAGGGCAGGCGCTGCCTGCCGTCCTGGTTTCGGTGAGGGGGCGCGTGTGCAGCTGCTGGTAGACGCCATCAGGCAGGCTGCCTCTAATAACCGAATCAACCATGTCCGGGGGCCTCTGTGAGGCTCGTCATCGTCGCATCGAACTGGCCTTTTCCAAGGCACACTGTGCGCGCCGCCAACGTGGTTGTGTTCGAGCTGACGCGTGCGCTCGCTGCCCAGACTGGGATGATGATCGGGTTTCTTAAGGTGAGTCTGGAGGGGGAGCCTCGGGCGGATGCCGACGAAGTCGCTGGTCTCGCCGCTTTAGCCGAAGCTGGTGTCGAAATCCTCCCGCAAGTTACCTTGCCGGTGCGGAAGACAAAAGGCTCGCCATTCATCAAATTACTTGATCCAAAGCCAGAACATTTCTACCCCTATGTCGACCAAGGAGACGTGATTGCGCAAGCGCTGGCAACCTGGAACGCCGATGCGCTAATGGTTCCCTGGAGTGAATGGCTAACTGCCGCCTGCTCCGCGGTCCCTGTTCTCAAATTCGCCTATTATGGAAATCCGGATCACAAAACCGGCTACATGCGCACGATGCATGATCGCAAGTTGAACGGCTGGAGTCTGGGCTATGTGCGATTGCGTCTTGGTCTGTCACGTCTCGAGCATGTGCATAACCATGTGATGCGCCGCTACGAAATCCTCGGGGACGTTGCCGCCAACGATGCCGCGTATTACGCCCGCCGCGGACATCCGAACGCATTCTACATACAGAACGTCTGGATCGATCGCTTTGGTGAGGGGTGGCGAGAGCGCCGACGCGCGCTGGAGCAGCGTGCTCCCCTTGTCATCATCGGCAATGTCGGAAAGCTTGGCGGGACCGCCAACCGCTACGGGTTGGAATATCTAGGTCGCGAGGTGCTTCCCGAACTGCGCAAGCGCATGGCCCCTGGGACATTCAGGATCGAAATTCTCGGATCTGGCGAGCTTGAGCCTGGTATTCGGGCTCCTCTCGAAGGACCAGACGTTGTCTTTCGCGGCTTCGTGCCGGATATCGACGAAGCCATGCTGGCGGCGCACGTGTTTCTGTGTACTAACAATGCGACGCCATTCAAGGTCGGCCACACCCGATATCTTCACGCCTGGACCCTCGGTTCCTGCGTGATAGCCCATCGCGACGTTGCTCTTTCGATGCCCGAGATCAGACATGAAGAGAATGCCTTGCTCGGACGTGATGCCGGCGATATCGCAGATCTAATCGTGCGGGCATGGCAGGATGATGCGCTTCGCAACCGAATTGGGAGTGCGGGCTGGAAAACCTATCTGATGAATTTTAGGGCGGAAACAGTCGCAGCAAAAATAGCGGGACAACTGAAAACAATTGAAGCGGCCGGCGATCACACGAAGCTATTTCATAGTGTTACTGAGGAGTAACGATAATAAGCTGTTCCGTGCAATGTTTGTGGTACCCCCGGGGCTTCTCTGCGTCGCCGTGGCTATTACCGCGATCCGTATGGTCGTAGTGCAGGTCCGAATTGCTATCGCGGTCCAAACCGGGTTTACGTTTTCTAGATTGGCCGGCGGGCATGCGGCTTGGTCATGCTTCTAGCGAAGTTCAACTTTGAGAAGGTCGGTGTATCGGGATGTGAATTCCGATCTTCGTTCGAAGCGAACGTGAAAGACAGTATCTCCGCGGTCTTCATTGGCCATGGCAAGAGGGCCGCCTATCACCTTTATACCCACGCCTTCGATGGCTTGAGCAGCTTGATCAAAATAGTCCCGTGACCATGGGCTAGCAGCAAGTGAACTAGAAAGAACGGGGCCATGAGCATAGACGCAGTTCCAGTTTTTGGTTCTGCATAGATCCGCTATTTCCGCCAGAAAGACCGTCGAGGACGGTTGGATCCGGTGCGGCAGTTTATAGCGTTTGGCGTCTTCGAGCGAGATTATACCGCGACTGATTACGTAGTCTTCCGCGCGCAATGTGTCCGATATGGTCAGAGCGGAAAGTTTGCCAGTGGCGCCCCGCAGAAGAAAACTGCCTGCAGCAGGCGCATCGATCAGCCGCTGCAGATATGTTTTCAGTAGAGCTATCGATTGACCCGCGGGTAGCGAAAAAACAGGAATCGGAGAAGTGAAAAAATAGC
>CADEDX010000287.1 GCA_902826195.1 uncultured Bradyrhizobium sp.
TGTCGATCGGCACCGTCGGCCAGGCCTATCGCTTCATCACCAGTCTCGGCTCGATCGAGTGGATCGAATTCCGCGCGCTGCACGCCGATGCCGTCGCCGCCCTGCAGCGCGCTGCCGGCAATGCGATGCTGACGGTGCAGGCGACCAACGCGCTGCGGGCGCTGTTCGCCCGCGCCAAACTGTTGTGAGTCCCCATGCCGAAAAGCGCCAGCGAGATTGAAGACGACCGCCTGATCCGGGAACTGGTGCAGAACTGGGCGATCTGGCGCGATGCCGGCGACTGGGAACGTTTTCGTACGGTCTGGCATCCGGACGGCCGCATGATGGCGACCTGGACGCAGGGCACCGGCGACGAGTTCATCGAGATCAGCAAGCAGGCCTGGGCCAAGGGCGTCAGCATCCTGCATTTCCTCGGCGGGATCGCGGTCGACCTCGCCGGCAATCGCGCCATCTCGCAAACCAAGATGACGATCTCGCAGCGCGCCGAGGTCGAGGGCGTCGAGTGCGACGTGCTCTGCACCGGGCGGTTCTACGATTTCCTCGAAAAGCGCGACGGGCGCTGGGGCATCGTGCTGCGCCAGCCGATCTATGAAAAAGACCGCATGGACCCGGTGACGCCGGGCGCCGTGCCCGTCCTCGACAAGGTGCTGCTTGCGCAGTTTCCGCCAGGCTATCGGCATCTCGCCTATCTGCAGACCCGCATCGGCTACACCGTGAAGCGCGACATGCCCGGCCTGAAGGGGCCCGAAGTCGAAGCTCTGTATGCGCGCGGCGCGACTTGGCTGCAGGGCAAGCCGCTTAGCTGATCTCCTTGCGCACGGTCGCGGCCGCTTCGCACATCGCCTTGAGTTTTCCGAAGGCGACATGGCGCGGCATGTATTTCATGCCGCAGTCGGGGGCGACGACGAGGCGGTCCGCGGCGACGTGCTTTAGCCCGTTGCGGATCCGGTCCGCCACCACCTCGGCGGATTCGATCTCGGGATTGCCGAGGTCGAGCACGCCAAGCATGATTTTCTTTGATGACAGATCGCCGAGCACGCCGAGATCGAGCTTCGGCTGCGCCGCCTCGATCGAGATCTGCTCGGCGCTGGTGTCGGCGAGCTCGGCCAGGAAGGAATAGCCAGCCGGCTTGGTCGAGCCGGGCACGACCGCGGCATAGCCGAAGCAGAGGTGCACCACCGTCGGCACGGTGATGCCTTTGAGCGCACGGTTGATCGCCTTCACGGCATAGCGGCGGGCAACCTCGGGATTGTTGCGCACCCAGGGTTCGTCGAGCTGGATCACGTCGGCGCCGGCCTTTTGCAGGTCGAGCGCTTCGGCATTCACGGCGGCGGCGAACGCCATCGCCAGCTCTTCGTCGTCCTTGTAGAATTCGTTCTTGGCCTGCTGGCTCATCGTGAACGGGCCGGGCAGAGTGATCTTGGCCGCGCGGTCGGTATTCTTGCGCAGGAACTCCATGTCGTGCAGTTCGACCGGGCCGCGGCGCTTCACTGCGCCGACCACGCGCGGCACAGGCGTCGCGTGGCCGCTGCGCGAGGTGATCATGGCCGGGTTCTCGTCGTCGATGCCTTCGAGCGCGGTGGCAAACCGGTTGGAATAGCTCTCGCGGCGGATTTCGCCGTCGGTCACGATGTCGATTCCAGCGCGCTCCATGTCCCTGATCGCGACGATGGTGGCGTCGTCCTGGGCTTCTTCCAGATGTTCGGCCGGCAGCCGCCACATCGCGTGCAGGCGCGTGCGCGGCACGACCTTCGACAACATCGCGCGATCGACCAGCCATTCCGGCTGCGGGTAGCTGCCCACGACGGTGGTCGGCAGCAGGTGCTTTGGCAGGTTCATGGGGAACTCCTTGCTCTTGTTGTTCATAGCGTTTTCAAGCGAAGTGGCTTCCGGTTCGCGAGAAGAAAACGCGTCAAAAAGTGAGCTTCTCGGCTTCTCAGGCGGCGCGCGTTGCTTGGGCCGCCACCTCATCCTTGACCGGATTGCGCAGCACGCCGATGCCGGACACCTCGACCTCGACGACGTCGCCTTCCTTCATCCAGAGCGGCGGCGTGCGGTAGGCGCCGACCCCGCCCGTGGTGCCGGTGACGATGACATCACCTGGGACGAGTTCGGTGAAGGTCGAGCAATAGGCGATCAGGGCAGGCACGTCGAACACCAGGTCCGAGATCGGCGCGGCCTGCACCTCGATCCCGTTGAGGCGGGTCGCAATGGTCTGCCTGCTGATATCGGGGAGTTCGTCCGTTGTGACCATCCACGGTCCGAACGCGCCGGTGCCGACAAAGTTCTTGCCGGGCGCGAACTGCGAGGTGTGGCGCTGCCAATCGCGGATGCTGCCGTCATTGTAGCAGGTGTAGCCTGCGACATGCGCCAGCGCCGTCTCGCGCGAAATGCGGCGGCCGGCCTTGCCGATGATGACGGCCATCTCGCCCTCATAGTCGAAGCGCTCGGACTCCAGGGGCCGGATCATCGGCTGGCCGCCGCCGACCTGGCTGTTGGCGAAGCGGGTGAAGATCATCGGGTGCGGCGGGGTAGGGTGGCCGCTCTCGGCCAGATGGGTGGCGTAGTTGACGCCGATGCAAAAAATCTTGTCGGGGTCGGGAACGGTCGGCAACATTTCGATTTCGGCGAGCGCATAATCCGGCCGTTCGCTCTGCAACGCCTTGAGCGCATCGAGCGAGCCGTTCGCAAGCAACGCCTTCAGGGTCGGAAAATTTTTCAGCCGCTTGCCGGCGTCGATGATGCCGGCATTCGTCACCAGGCCGTATGTCGCCGCCGGACCGGCCTTGAAACTCGCGATCTTCATTGCTTGGCACTTTCTTCAATGGTGGAAACGTAGGGATCGATGGATTTTACGATTTTGCCCGAACGAATCGGAACGCATTCGGGTGGAAAGTCCTGGCGGAAACGGGCGCCGGCTTTTTCGGCGCGATCGATAAAGCGTTCGAGATGGGCCATCGCACCGGTCGGCAGGTCGTGCAGGACCATCAGGCTCCATGGTTGCGAAAAGCACTGCGCAAGTGCGCGCTCGACCCAGCCGTCGGGGTCGTCCCAATCGCGCGGGATGGCGTTCCAGAGCACGCAGCTATGCTTATGGCGCGTGAGATACTCGACCACGGAAGGCTTCAGCAGCCGGTCGTCGAGATTACCGCCGCCGCCGAACGGCCGGAACCAGCGGTAGGGGTGCGCGAGCTCACCGATCGCGGCCTGCGTCCGGCCGATCTCGCTCTCGGCCGCCTCGGCGCCGCGCTGCTGTCCCAGCGGCACTGTGTGCGTAAAAGTGTGGTTGCCGATCCAGTGGCCTTCGTCGTGGGCGTTTGACGCCAGCCGGCGGCGT
Source organism: uncultured Bradyrhizobium sp. (assembly GCA_902826195.1). GTDB lineage: Bacteria > Pseudomonadota > Alphaproteobacteria > Rhizobiales > Xanthobacteraceae > Bradyrhizobium. Next base: position 3,338 of record CADEDX010000287.1, read on the forward strand.
TCGGGATCTCCAAGCTTCTCGCCGATCACAAAGAAGGTCGACTTGATGCCGCGTTCGCGCAGGATGTCGAGTACATACGGCGTCACCCCGGGCTCGGGGCCGTTGTCGAATGTCAGCGTCAGGTCGAACACGTGCACTCCGTCAGGTCGCAGGCTGGACGGCGCCGGCGGTGATCTCGTCGGCGGCGCGCTGGCCGGCGCGCGAGCCGGTCTGCCAGATCGCGGCCTTGCGCTCGATCCATTTGATCGCGGCGTTGAAGGCGATCGCCATCGCCAGCACCAGCAGTACGCCGGCGAAGACATGCGGGCTGTCGAGAATGGTACGGTAGCGCGAGATCAGGTAGCCGATGCCGGCGGAAGAGATCAGCATTTCCGACACCACCACGCCGACAATGACGAGTGCGCCGCCGACGCGCAGTCCCGACAGCACGGTCGGGATCGCCGCGGGGATGATGACGCGAATGAGCCGCTGGCTCAGCGTTGCCCCCATGCTGCGCGCGGCGAGCAACAGTTGCGGATCGATGGTCTGGATGCCGGCGGCGGTCGCCAGCATCGTCGGCAGGAAACCATAGATCGACGCGAAGGCGATCTTGGACTCCGTGCCAATGCCGAGCCACACCGTGAAGACGGGGTAAAGGATGACGAGCGGCACCGCGTAGAGGCTCGATACCATCGGCATGATCAGGACGCGCGGCCGCGGCAGGCTGCCGACGATGGCGCCGAGCAAGATGCCGCCGCCGCAGGCGAACACCATCGAAATTGCGACTTCGTAGAGCGTCACCGCCAGCGCATGGCCGTATTCGCCGGCCTCGTTCCAGCCGGCGATGAGCGTCGAGGACAGCGAGGGCAGGAACAGCGTCGGGATCACGCCGGCGCGCGGCAGGATTTCCCACAACGCGATCAGGACGATGACGATCAATCTGCGAACCGTTGCCGCGCTCATGTTGGCCTCACGCCGATTTGCGGATGTGCCGCCAGATGCGGTCGCGCAGGACGCCGAACGCGTCGCCGCTCAGCATCTCGTAAGTGCGCGGGCGAGGCAGCGTGACCTGCAGATGGTCGACGATGCGGCCGGGCCGCGGCGACATCACGATCACCTCGTCGGCGAGATACACCGCTTCAGTCAGGCTGTGGGTGACGAACACCACCGTTTTGCCGGTGGCGGCCCAGATCCGCAGCAGCTCGTCGCCCATGGTCATGCGGGTCTGCTCGTCGAGCGCGGCGAACGGCTCGTCCATCAACAAGACCGGCGGGTCCTGCACCAGGCCGCGCGCGATCGATACGCGCTGTTTCATGCCGCCGGACAATTCATGCGGATGGCGCTTGCCGAAACCATCGAGGCCGACGAGTTTCAGTGCATCCTGCGCCTTGGCGCGGCGGTCGCTTTTCGGAACGCCGCGCAGCGCCAGCGGAAACTCGACGTTCTCTTCCGCCGTCAGCCACGGAAACAGGCTGGCTTCCTGAAACACCACGCCGACCCGGTTCGGATCGGGTTTTGGGATCGGCACGCCGCTGATCGTGATGGTGCCGGAGGTTTGCTCGCGCAGGCCCGCCATCATCATCAAAAGCGTCGACTTGCCGCAGCCGCTCGGGCCGACCAGCACGACGAAACGGCCCGGCTTGATGTCGAGAGATACGTCCTCGAGGGCAACGACGGTCTGTGTCTTCATCTCGAAGATCTGACCGACATTGCGGACCTCGATCGCGCCAGCCGGCTTCAACGGCGTTATGTTCGCCAATGGCTGCATCGTGTTTCCACCCATCTGACCAGTTCGTTGAAAGCGATTGCGATCGCGGCGACCATCAGCACCCCGGCCAGCAACTGCTTCATCTGGAAGTTTTCGCCCCATGTTGCGATCTGATGGCCGATGCCGTCGCGCGAGGCATACATTTCGGCGAGGATGACGCCGGTTAGATTGAAGATCATCGAGATCCGCAGCGCCTCCAGCAGAACCGGAAGCATGCTCGGCAGATAGACGCGGAACGCGGTCTGCATTGGCGTCGCGCCGTAGGAACGGGCAACCGTCAGATGCTCGACCTTGACCGACTCTACCGCTGTCGTGGTCGACATGATCACGATGAAGATGGTCGAGAAGAAGCCGAAGCCGACCTTCTGCGCAAAACCGACGCCGAACATCAGGATGAACATCGGCAGGAAGATCGATTTCGGAATGCTGAACGCGAAGAACAGCAGCGGCTTTACGACGTCGGAGAAATATTTATTCTCCGCGATCAGAAAGCCGATCAGCGCGCCGACAGGAACGGCGAGCGCGAAAGCGGTCACCACCTCCGTGGCAGTGACCGCAAGATCCTTCTGCACGCTCGCCCGCTGCAGGAGATCGCCGAGCGTAACCAGCGTGTCGGATGCCGAGGGAAGCAGCCGCGGGTTGACGATGCCGGTACGCGACAGCATTTCCCAGATGGCGAACAATGCCACCACGATGCCGACCCGCGTAGCCTTGACGGCCAACCCGCTTTGCATCGCGCCGGCCTCAGAACTTGGTCGGCACAGGCTTGAACTGGGTCGAGATAATCTCCGCCGCCGGCCCGAGATCCTTCATGCCGCCGGCCTTGGCCATGTCCAGCGCGAGCTGGAGCTGCTCCGAAATCTTCGGTCCGTCCATGCTGCCGTCGGTTTCCAGCTTCATGATCGTGTTGTCGTATTCCAGCCCCGCGATCTCCGAGGGAATTTCATAAAGCTCGGAAATCAGCTTGACCGAGGCTTCCTTGTTGGCGCGCATGTACATCAGCGCGCCATAGAGCGCGTTCAGCGTCTTCTGCACCACCTGCGGCTTGTCCTGCGCGTATTTGTCGAGCGCGATCCAGCCGGCGGCGAGGTTCGGCGGCACTTCCTTGGCGTAGTCCAGGATGGTGCGCGCTTCGCCGGACTTGGATATTTGGAAGCTCAGCGGCGAATATACCACGGCCGCCTCGACGTTGCCGGCGAGCAGGTTCGGCACCAGGCCGCCGCCGCCGACCGGCACGCGGGTGAACTCGATCTTCTTGTCCTGCTGGGTCCACAGCGCCAGCAAATCGGAGCCGGAGCCGGCGGAGGTGATCGCGACCTTCTTGCCCTTCAAATCGGCGACGCCCAGCGTCGATTTCGAAAGCGTCATCAATTGCCAGCCGAAATAGCCCATGGCGGCGTTGGCCAGCACCTTGGAGTTCACGCCCTTGGTGCGTCCGGCCGAAACCAGCGAGGTGGCGTCGAGGATGACGTCGGCTGCGCCGGCCGCCATCGCCTCGAATGTCTCGGCACCGCCGCGATAGATCGTCAGTTCGGCCTTGATCCCTTCCTTCTCGAACAGCTTCTGGCGTACCGCGGTTTCGGCGATCGTGGTCGGCCAGTAGGTTTTGGTGGGAAGGCCGATGCGGACGGTGTCGGCGGCCTGCGCCATCGCCGATGCCCCGAGCACGGAGGCCGCGGCGACGGTTGCCAGGATGTGGCGTCGCGTTATGCTCATGATGATGGTCCCCTTTTTTTTGATTGATGTCTTGATTGTTGAGGCGAACGTTGGATCAGACGGCGCTGCTACTTCCTGAAGTGTCGGAGTTGGCGAGCTCGACGAGACGCATGGTCGTCGCAAAGTGCTTCGAAAGTGCGGCGACCGCGGCATCGGCGTCGCGTTTGAGCGTGGCGCGCACGATCGCGCCGTGCTCGGCTTCGACGTTGCGGGCATTCTTGTTGTTGCGGCGGATCGCGAGCCGTCGATAGCGCTCGCTTTGCTCGTGCAGCACATCGCGAAACCCGAGCAGCCATTGCGAGCCGCAGGCGCTCACCAGCGTGCGGTGGAAAACGCGATGCCGCACCACCCATTCCTCATAGTGGTGCGTCGGGTCGTCGGGATAGGTGTAGGGTACGGCGCACAGCGCGCTGAACGACTTCTCCACCGCGGCGAGCCATGCAGCGTCGCCGCGCTCGATCGAGCGGCGCAGCGCCAGCCCTTCGATATCGGTGCGGGTCTGCGTCACGTCCCTGAGATCGGCGGGAGATACCGGGCTGACGCGAAAGCCGCGCTGATCGGACGCCTGCACGAGGCCGTCCGCGACCAGCCGCGACAACGCCTCGCGCACCGCGGCGAGGCTGACCGAGAATTGTTTGGCAAGGCCGGCGATATGCAGCTTCTGGCCGGGGGGCAGCCGGGTCGAGAGGATGTCCGCGCGAAGCCGCCCCTGGACGGCTGACGTCAGGCTTCGTGGCCGTTCATCGGCAAGACCATCTTCAAAACTCAACCCGATACTGCTCATGGTGCGCGGACATTGGCGAGGTAATCCGCTGCCGTCAATCGAAAATCGATTTTTCATCCAAGACTCTGTTATGATGTTGGTTTTTGTCCGGTTTCTGAATTGTCGACGGGGTATTGCGTCCGTTTCCTGTCAACCACAGAGAACATGATGACAACGCGATCGGGGTCGTGTAGATAGTTCGCATACGAAGTAAAATCGCGAGACGATCTCGGTGGGCGCTGTTCGTGAGCTTCGGCTGGTCTTTCTGCTCAACGTGGCGCAACGCCGGCTGCAGCGCTGGATGGCGGCGCGGACGCAGCACAATGGGGTGACGGCCGCGCAGTCCGGCTTGCTGTTCGTGCTGGGCCAGCGCGATGGCGCATTGATGGGCGAGGCGGGCGCGGCGCTCGATCTCGGTCCGCCCGGCATCAGCGGACTGGTGGACCGGATGACGGCGGCGAAGCTGATCAGGCGGCGCGCCGATCCGGACGATGGGCGGGCGTGGCGGCTGTGGTTGACGCCGGCCGGCCGCGCTGCGCTGGCGCAGTCGAGGGCCGGGCTGGTCGAAATCAACGCGCGCCTCACCGACGGATTTACCGAAGCCGAGATCGCCGTCGTCGCGCGCTGGCTGACGACCATGCAAACCAGATTTC
>CADEDX010000288.1 GCA_902826195.1 uncultured Bradyrhizobium sp.
ATCACCATTCTGGTGGCTCGGGTTTGTTCGTTGTCAGGCTTATGAGTTCATGACCCTGGTCTGCTAAATCGTGCCGCTAGCGGTTCTTGTAACGGCCGTAGGCGTTGCCTTTGCCATTTGCGTTGGCGTTGCCGTTGCTATGTCCGTCGTCGTCTCCGTTTCCGTTGCCGTTACTATTTCCGTTTCCGTTTCCGTTGCCGTTTCCATTCCCATTGCCGTTGTTGCCATTGCCTCCGCCGCTGACGGCCGCGACTGCGCCGCCGACGCCGGAAGCAGCCACGGCTGCTGATGCGGGGTTGGCGCCGCTCGCAGCACCGCTGCCGCTGTTGGCCTGGCCACTGTTAGCCGAGGCGGCATCGTTTCCTGCGCCGGATGAACCCCAGATCGCGTCCTTGTTGGTGGCGTTGCGCGAACCGCCATGCGCCGCCGACTTGTCGTGGGCGAGGCCGTTGGTCGCACGGTGGACGTTCAACCGGACCTCGCCGATCGGTGACGAGATGCGGGTGACGCCGTGCCCTGCGGGCCGCACGAGCGCCTGACGCGACGGCTGCGCGCCGCGTTCATTGGCGGCGTTGCGAGGTGCGGACAGGCCGTTGCGGGGCACCGGGACACGTTCGATGGACGGGGCGCGGGGCTTGCCCTGTTCGATCGGACTGAACGTGCCAGCACCGCTGAGCGAAAGGCCGGCCTTGCCATGCGCGAAGGCGGTCGCTTGCTGGCCGGCCGTTACCTGGGCGATCTGTCCGGACTTGAAATCGGCAACCTCCACTTGGCCCCGGATGACATCGACCGTGGTCTTGCCGGCATTGACGGTGACGCGGAATTGCGTGCCCTTCACGACGGCCGCAAGGTAGGGGGTCTCGACCTCGAAATGCCGAACGTTGCGCTTCTCGACATCGAGCAGGATCGAACCGGCCCGCTGCATGATCGTGGTCGAGAGGCCTTCCTTCTTCTCGGTGGGAACGCCGACGAGGGAATTCGGCGAGACCATGATGGTTTCCTCGCCGCGCTTGAGCAGCACGCGTCCATTATGGCCGGTGCGCACCGTGTCGCCCGGCTTCAACACGTCTTCCTGCTTGAGGGATGCCTGCTGCACGCCTGAGCCGGCGAGCCAGACCTCGCCCGAGAACTTGCTGACCGTCCAGTCGCCGCCGTCTGCCGCGAAGGTGGCTGAGGTCGCAACCAGGACGAACGCCATCGCGAGCGCGCTCGAAACGCGAGAAATCGTACGCATGAAACTTTCTCCGATTGCCGCTTTGTCCCGTTCAATTACCGGGAAAGTTTCAAGATTGAGTGAGCGGAAGCCGTTGCCTCGGACGTGCGCGTTAACGCAGCGTTGACCATAAAATTCTAATGAAAATCATATGGCTAACAGTTCCACACGCATGGACGGGCTGATCTCCGTAGATCTACGGGGAGGCGTCGACGTTGCGGGCTGTGTCCGGATTTGCCTGATAGCCATGGCCTGCGTGGGGACGGGAACCGCGGCGCAGGCACAGAACGCCAACCAGCCCGGCTACGATCCCAGACAGACCGAAAAACGCTTCGAGGACCAGCAATCGAGCCAGGGCGCCGACGGGCGGCCGCGATTGCCGTCGCCGAAATTCGCAGGCGCTGAGGGGCAGGGGGAGGCCAAACCGTTGTTCGTGCTCCGGCGCGTCTCGATCGCCGGGGCCGCCGCGATACAGGACGAGCGGCTGGTTACGGCGTATCAACCCTATATCGGGAAACAGGTATCGCAGGCTGACCTGGCGGCGATCGCGGGCGCGATCAGCGACGTCTATCGTGCCGCGGGCTTTCACCTGAGCCGGGCTGTCGTTCCGCCACAGGACATTCAAGGCGGCGCGCTTCGCATTCAGGTCATTGAAGGCAGCATCACGGACCTCACGCTGAAGGGTGACGGCGCCGAGCAGTTCGGTGTCCGTCCCATGCTCGCCGCCGTGCTCGCCGAACAGCCGTCGCGGCTCGCGACGCTCGAACGGCAATTGCTGTTGATCAACGGCCGGCCCGGCGTGCGGATCGAGGATACCGCGATCGAGGAAATCGGCACCGCGAGCGGCCAGTTCCGTTTGGTCCTCTCGGTGAAAACCTGGCACGTCTTCACATCGTTCGGCATCGACAATCTCGGTTCTTCGTCGGTCGGTCCCTGGCAGAGCTATGGGACCGCGGCGTTCAACTCCTATCTCGCGCCAGGCGATTCCCTGGTGTTCAACCTCTCGACCACGCCCGGCGATCCGCGCCAGCTGAGGTTCGGCCGCCTGTCCTACGAGGCGCCGGTCGGAACCGACGGCGTCCGCCTCGGCGCAACGGGCTATTACAACCAAGTCTGGCCCGGCGATTTTCGCAGGCTGTTCGGCGACCACGTCAAGACCGAGTTGTTCGAACTCCGCGGCAGCATCGTTCCGCTGCAATCGCAGAAGTCGACGCTGACGCTGACGGCGGCGGCCGGCTTCACCAACGTATCCGAAAGCGACGTGTTCGGTTCGATCTATGCCGACCGCATCCGCACGGCGAGCCTGACGTCGGACTATCGCCTGCAGGACAATTTCGGTGGCACCAATTATCTGACGGTGAGCTATCGCCAGGGTCTCGACATCTTCGACGCTTCCCACCGCGGCGACGCTAACCTGTCGCGGTACGGCGCTTCCAGCACCTTCGCTGCGGTGAACTTCTGGTTCACCCGCTACCAGACGCTGACAAATGCGTGGTCGCTGAAACTGGCCGCGGCCGGCCAGGCGGCATCGGGTCCGTTGTTCACCTCGCAGCAATTCTATCTCGGCGGCATCGCTTTCGGCCGCGGCTACGGCAGTGCAGAGATCAGCGGCGACAACGGCCTTGCCGGCTCGGCTGAGCTGCGCTTCGACCAGAAAACCAACCTGCAATATCTCAGCGGCTACCAGCTCTATGGTTTCATCGATAGCGGTGTGGCCTGGAACGACGGCTATCGCCCGAGCGATGGCCTTTCGCTGACCTCGGCCGGTGGTGGCATTCGCTTCTTCCTGCTCGACGGCCTGCAGGCCGACATCGGCGCCGCCGCGCCGCTGACCTATCGCGCACCGGACAATTCCACGCGCAGCGCGCGCGTGCTGTTCTCGCTGACGAATGCACTGAAACTCTGTCCGGTGCGGGCGACGACGCGCTGCCTTTAGTTATTTGAGCATGATCTTCCGGAAAACCGGCTCCCACTTTTCCGGATCATGCTCTAGATCGGCTCGTAGCTCTCGGTGGCGCAGGTGTCTTCCGGCTCGATCTGCCGGCGGTCGGCGATCACGCCGCCGGATATCTCGACGCGATAGGTCTGGGTGCCCAGCGGTTTGCCGGTCACCGAAACCACTTCGGCCTTGACGCAGGCGGTCCAGCCCGGCGCGCGCAGATTGGGGCGCGGCTCGGAAACGAGAACGTTGCTCGGCTGCGAGGCGGCGGTGAACACCGAGTCCAGTTTCTCCCTCAGCATGCGCTTGATATCGGGTGCAGGTTCGAGCGCCGGCGGCTCGGGCGCCTTGGCGCGCAGGAATTCGGGCAGCGGCGAGCGAACGTCACCGAAACCGCATCCCCCAAGCGCCAACGCTGCGCTTACCATCAGCGCTATATAAAACCCGACCCGCCGCATCGGAGGTTGTTTTATCGCGCCGACGCCGGCTCGCACAGGGAATTGCCGGCGGCAGAATAACGATTCCGCGATTGTGATTCAGGTCACGGCGCGGCAGCCCGGGCCTGTGACAAGATCGCGGCTGAATCACCCCCTTGTCACGCCCCGCCAACCGCCGCCGACTTGAACCCGTTGACTTCGGGCCGTGACCAACCGGTAGGCCCGCATTGCCCGGAGATCGCATCATGTTTCGTCACGCGCTGCTCAAGTTCATGGTTCCCGCCGCGCTGCTTTTGGGTAGCCAGTCTGCTTTTGCCGAAAGCCGCCTCGCGCTGGTGATCGGCCAGTCCGCCTATCGCTCGGTGCCGGCGCTGCCCAATCCGGCCAATGACGCCAGGGCGGTCACGCAAATGCTGACCGATTCCGGATTCGAGGTTTCGACCGCATCCGATCTGTCGCAAGGCCAGATGCGGGAGGCGGTCAGCGATTTCGCCGGCAAGGTCGCGGCCAAGGGCGCCGATACCGTGGCGCTGGTGTTTTACGCCGGCCATGGTCTGCAGGTCGACGGCGAGAATTTTCTAGTTCCGGTCGACATCGATCCGAAGCGTGAAACCGATATTCCGATCCAGGCGGTGCGCCTCAACGACATCCTGAACACGCTGACATCGGTGCCGAGCAGGATGCGCATCCTGATGCTCGACGCCTGCCGCAACAATCCTTTCCCGGAACTCAAGACCGCCGGCAGCGGGCTTGCCATCGTCGATGCCAAGGTCGGCGCGCCCGGCACCTTCATGTCGTTCTCGACGTCGCCCGGCGCGGTCGCCGAAGACGGTTCCGGCAACAACAGCCCCTACACCAGCGCGCTGCTGGCGGCCGGCAAGGAGAACATTCCGATCGAAGAGACCTTCAAGCGGGTGCGGCTGGCGGTGAACAAGGTCACCGATGGGCGGCAGACGCCGTGGGACAGTTCCTCGCTGACCGAAGACTTCCGTTTTTTGGGCACTTCGGTCGCCGCGCCGAAGCCTGCGGCGGCGCCGAAGAAGTCGGTCGCCGAGTGGACGCGTGATCTGAAGGGCAAGCCGGTCGAGGAGGCCAATGAGGTGATCGTGGCCGACGGCACCGACGAAGCCTATGAGGCGTTTGCCGGCCTGTATCCGCAGACCGCGCTCGGACGTCTGGCGCGCGACTGGCTGGTTCGGCACCGCCGCATGGTGGCGTGGAACGAGGCCGTGCTCGTCAACACCGCGTCCGCCTATCGCTCGTTCCTGGAGAAATTCCCCGACAGCGACCTTTCGGCGACCGCGCGCAAGCTGGAAATCCGGCTGCGCAACCGTCCCGAACTGACGCCGGCGGTGGCCGCGGCCAACGCCGCCGTGCCGCAGAACGTTGCGCTGGCCGGGCCGACCTGTCCCTGCAACCTGCAGACGCCGGCACAGCCGCAGCCCTTGAAGGTCAATGCCCCGGTCCGCCGCGTCGAGCCGGACCCGCCGAAGAAGAAGGCCGACCGCAAACCGCGCCGGCCGGAGCCCCCGGATGATGAAGACGTCGTGGTGGTTCGCCGTCCGCCCCCGCGCGTGGTGTACGACGATCCGCCGCCGCCGCCGCGCGTGTACGCTCCGCCGCCGGTCAGCATCGGCATCGGCATCGGCGGTTTCCGCGGCGGCAATTACGGCGGCGGTGGTTATGGTGGCGGCGGTTATGGCCGCCGGGGTGGATACTGAGATACCGATGAGGTAATCGATCCCGCAAGCGTTGCATTGCGCTTGCGGGGGTACGATGCGAAATCCGGTTCGTCTGTTCGTCGCCATTTTCTGCATCGCGACCGCGCTTCCGGCTTCGGCCTGGGAGCATTGGGGCGGCGACAGCGGCGGATCGCGGTTCTCGCCGCTCGCGCAGATCACGCCCGACAATGTCGGCAATCTCGTCCGCGCCTGGGAGTTTCGCACCGGCGATCTCGACACCCGCGCGCCTGACATCATGAAGCGGACCAAGTTTCAGGCCACACCGCTCTTGGTCGAAGACAGTCTCGTGTTCTGCACGCCGTTCAACGAAGTGATCGCGCTCGATCCCGGCAGCGGCGCGCAAAAGTGGCGCTACGATGCGAAAATCTCGACCGCGCAGCGCCCGGCCAATCGCTATAATTGCCGCGGCGTCGCCTATTGGGTCGACGCGCAGTCGGCCGAAAATGCCGCCTGCCGGGCGCGGATATTCATGGGGACCAACGACGCGCGGGTGATTGCGCTCGATGCGCGGACCGGCATTCCGTGCGCCGGTCTCGGCAGCAATGGCGAGGTCAAGCTGGCGCCCAGCCCGCTGGACTGGCCGGGTGAATTCCAGATCACGTCCGCGCCGGTGGTGGCGCGCGACACCGTCATCGTGGGCTCCGCGATTGCGGATAACCGTCGCGTCGATGCGCCGCCGGGCACGGTGCGCGCGTTCGATGCGCGGACCGGGGAGGCGCGCTGGTCGTTCGATCCGCTGCTGCATGGCGGCATTGTCGCGGGCCACGCCAATGTCTGGGCGCCGATGTCGGTGGACGAGGAACGCGGCGTGGTGTTTTTGCCGACGTCCTCGCCGAGCCCGGACTTCTGGGGCGGCAAGCGGCCCGGCAACAACGACTACGCCAATTCGGTGGTGGCGCTGCGCGCCGAGACCGGCGAACGGGTCTGGTCGTATCAGACCGTGCACCACGACGTCTGGGATTACGATCTGTCGGCGCAGCCGACGCTGGCGCGGATCGACGCCGGGCAGGGCCCGCGCGACGTCGTGATCCAGCCGACCAAGCAGGGATTTGTGTTCGTGCTCGATCGCGACACCGGCAAGCCGGTATGGCCGGTCGAGGAACGCGCCGTGCCGCAAGGCGGCGCCGAGGGCGAACAGCTTTCGCCGACGCAGCCGTTTCCGACCCATTTGCCGCCGCTGCTGTCGCAGCAGATCTCCGTCGACGATTTGTTCGGCCTCGTTCCATTCTGGGATCGCGGCGCCTGCCGTGCGCAGGTGGCGGCGGCGCGCAACGAGGGCCTTTACACGCCGCCGTCGACGCAGGGCACGGTCATCTTTCCGATGACCGGCGGCGGCGTGAACTGGGGCAGCGCGGCGTTCGATCCCGTCAACCAGATCGTCTATGCGAATGTTTCGCGTGCGATCCACATCGTCAAACTGCTGCCGCGCGCTGATGTGCCCGACGGCTTCAACCCGCCGCCCGGTCACGATTTTGGAAAGCAGCAGGGCGCGCCGTTCGCGATGACGCGCGCGGTCGCGCTGTCGCCCTTGGGCCTGCCGTGCAACAAGCCGCCGTGGGGCGAGATGGTCGCGCTCGACCTGAAGGGCGGCAAGATCCTCTGGCGTTCGCGCGTCGGGACCACGGAAGACCGCGCGCCGCTCGGCCTCGCGCTTTCCTTCGGCACGCCGCTGGTCAATGGCGTGGCGATTACCGCCGGCGGTCTCGTCTTCACCGGCGCGATGGACGCCTATCTGCGGGCATTCGACGCGCGATCGGGGCGGGAACTGTGGCAGGGCCGGCTGCCGGTGCCGGGCGTCGCCAATCCCATGACCTATCAGTGGAAGGGGGAGCAATATGTCGCGATCGGTGCCGGCGGGCATTCCGAGTCGGGTACGACGATCGGCGACAGTGTCGTCGCGTTCCGCCTCGCACGATCAGGCGAGACGCCGTCGCTGTGGTCGCGCACCATCGACCGGCCGGGCGGGCGGTTCGCGGCTGTTGCGAGGGTGGCTGTCGTCGTGCTGATCATGGTGGTGGGGCTGTTCTGGGCCTGGCGGCGGAATCGAAAACTACGAAAACAACCTCATGCACAGTAGCCGACGGGAAAGGTGAAGACCGTCGCTAAAGCATTGCATTCGCTACAGCATTGCGAATGCACGCCCATCAGGGAACCACTTGCCCAATGTGGACTTGAACCCGCAAGGCCGGCCCCCACGCCGTCTGTGATGCACCCGCCGCGGCATCGGCGGCTTACCGGAGTTTCAAATGGCGAAGGAAAACGATCTGGAAGGCCAGCAGGATATGGGCCGCAAACACGGCGGCCAGGCAGGCATGCCGACGTCCGAGACCCGGAGTTCGGTACAGCAGGGCATTGTTCTCGACGAGAAGGGACAGGAGCAGCCGGCGGACAGGGCGCGTGCCCAACTCGTCAGCCGGAAGGACCAGGGTGACGATCCGCCCGGTGACGCGAAACAGCGATAGCGCGTTCGTCGTATCGTCCCTGATGCAGTTCGCGTAACGCGCCGCTTCATCCCTCTGCGGCTTTCTACAGCATGGCGAAGGCGCCCGAAACCATAGCCACCGGCTTGTTGTCGGTGACGGACGAAAGCGTGACGCGGCCAAAACTCATGGTGCGCCCGAGACGGACCACGCGCGCATCGGCCAGGACGTCGGAGGCCGAGACCGCGCGCATGAAATGCGTGGTCTGGTCGACCGTGGTCATCGGACGATATCCGCGATTGGCGGCGAGGTTGGCGATCACCATCGCGGTGTCGGCAAACGCCATTAGCGCCTGGCCCGAGACCGTGCCGCCATTGCGGCACAGCCGCTCCGAGAACGGCAGGCGCAGGAT
>CADEDX010000289.1 GCA_902826195.1 uncultured Bradyrhizobium sp.
GACCGGGTGATCAAGATTCGGACCGATTACTCCGGCGTCGGCATCAAGAACGTGACCTACAACGAGCCGCCGTTCCTCGGCCATTTTCCCGAACGGCCTGTCTATCCCGGCGTGATGATGATCGAGGCGATGGCGCAGACAGCCGGCGTCATCGGCATCAAGTCGGTTGAGGGCACCGAGAAGCCGCGCGCGGTGTATTTCCTCACCATCGACAAGTGCAAATTCCGAAAACCCGTGATGCCCGGCGACACCATCGAGTACCACATGCGCTCGATCGGCCGCCGCAAGGCGATGTGGTGGTTTCACGGCGACGCCAAAGTGAATGGCAGCGTGGTCGCCGAGGCCGATGTCGGCGCGATGCTGACGGATTGAATCGGATCGGAGTCATCGGTCATACAACCGACGTCTTCCTGATGTCTTTTCTCAATCTCGGGTAGTGGAACCTGCGCCGGAGAGTGGTTGCGGAGACACGCCGCATGAAACATCTCGGAACCTCAGCAGCGCTGATCACAGCAGCTGCCGTATTCACCGGAAGCGCTGCGGCCCGCGATGATGGCCGCTATGCCCAATCGCCGCTCAAGTCGTGGTTCGACAGCCTCAGAAGCGCGAAGGGCCTGTGCTGCTCGGACGCCGACGGCTCCGTTGTTGCCGACGTCGACTGGGAATCGAAGGACGGTCACTATCGCGTCCGGCTCGACGGCCAATGGATCGACGTGCCCGATGATGCGGTCGTCACGGTGCCAAATCGCGCCGGGCGGACCATGGTCTGGCCCGTCAAGGGCGCGTCCGGGATTTCGATCCGCTGCTTTCTGCCCGGCAGCATGATGTGAGGCATGCGTGCGGTCGGTGCATCGCAACATGACGTAACGATACGTCACTGGACAGCATCAGGATGCCGCGCTAACCACCCGAAAACACGCGATATTCGCGTTCAAATTGATGGGCTGGGCTGCTTGATGGGTACGATCGATCCAACCGCGCGGGTTGAGGATGGCGCTGTGATCGGCGAGGGGGCCACGATCGGCCCCTATTGCATCATCGGGCCCAATGTCGTGATCGGCGCGAATTGCAAATTGATCGCACATGTCTATGTCACCGCGCAGACCATGATCGGCGCGAACTGCACGATCTATCCGTTCGTCTCGCTCGGCGGAGCGCCGCAATCGTTGGGCTACAGCGGCGAATTGACCCGGCTCGAGATCGGTGCGGACTGCACCATCCGCGAGTCCGCCACCATGAATGCCGGCACGGTTGCCGGCGGTGGCGTCACCCGTGTCGGCGCGCGCGGCTACTTCATGAACTGCAGCCACGTCGGGCATGATTGCCAGGTCGGCGATAACGCGATTTTCGCAACCTCCGCCACGCTTGGCGGTCATTGCGAGATCGGCGATTTCGTCTTCATCGGCGGGCTGTCGGCCGTGCACCAGTTTACCCGGATCGGCTCGCAGGTGATGGTCGGTGGCGTCTGCGGCGTGCGTGGCGACATCATCCCGTTTGGCCTGGTCAACGGCCAGTACGCCGCGCTGGAAGGGTTGAACGTCATCGGCATGAAGCGCCGCCAGTTCACCAAGGCGCGGCTGGCGACGGTGCGCGCGTTTTACCAAAAGCTGTTTCACGGCCGGGGCATCTTTGCCGAGCGGCTGAATGCGGTGCAGCCGCTCGCCGATGAAGACCCGGCAATCGCCGAAATCCTCGCCTTCATCGCGCAAGGCAAGCATCGCCCGCTCTGCCTTCCCGCAGACGACGGCGGCAAGCCGTGACGACAGGATCGCCGCAGCCATGAATTCAGCGGCCTCCGACATTTCTTCGCCCGTCGGCGTCATCGCCGGCGGCGGCGCCATGCCTTTCGCGGTGGCGGACTCGCTTAAGGCACGCGGCATCGCGCCGGTGCTGTTCGCGCTGCGCGGCGCCTGCGATCCCGATCGCGTCGAACGCTTCCGGCATCACTGGATCTCGGTCGGGCAGCTCGGCCGCGCCGCGAAACTTTTCCGCAGCGAAGGCTGCCGCGACCTGATCTTCATCGGCACGCTGCTGCGTCCGGCACTTTCCGAAATCCGCCTCGACTGGGGAACGATCCGCGTGCTCGGCCGCGTTTGGGCCGCGTTTCGGGGCGGTGACGATCATTTGCTGTCGGGGATCGGCCGCATCCTCGAGCAGGACGGCTTTCGCATGGTCGGCATCCGCGATGTCGCGCCCGACATGCTGATGCCGGAGGGAGGCATCGCCCGCGCCGCGCCCGATGCTGCTTGCGCCGCCGATATCGCCAAGGGCCGGCAGGTGCTCGGCGCGCTCGGGCCGTTCGACATCGGCCAGGCCGTGGTCGTGATCGACGGGCACGTGGTGGCCGTTGAAGACATCGAGGGCACCGACGGGCTGCTGGCGCGCGTGGCGCGGCTGCGCGAGGCTGGGCGCATCCGGGCCAAAGCCGGCCGCGGCGTGCTGGTGAAGGCGCCCAAGAGCAACCAGGATCTACGCTTCGACCTGCCGACCGTGGGCGCCAAAACCGTCGAGGGCGCGGACAAAGCCGGGCTCGCCGGCATCGCCGTGATTGCCGGGCATACGATTGCCGCCGACGCGCAAGCCATGATCGAGGCCGCCGATCGCGCCGGCCTGTTCATCCAGGGCCTGCCCGCGTGACGCCGTCCCGCGACACCGCCGGCATGGAGCGGCGGATATTTCTGATCGCGACCGAGGAATCCGGCGATCGGCTCGGCGCCAACCTGATGAAGGTGCTGCGCCAGCGGCTCGGCGACGGCGTGCGGTTCGAAGGCGTCGGCGGCCGCGCGATGGCGCGCGAAGGCCTGGAATCGCTGTTTCCGATCGAGGAACTCTCGATCATCGGGCTCGCCGCCGTCGTCAAGGAACTGCCGAAGATTCTCGGGCTGATCAAGGAAACGGCGATCGCGGTGACGGAAGCTGCGCCCGACATTCTCGTCATCATCGACAGTCCAGATTTCACTCACCGCGTGGCCAAGCGCGTTCGCGCCAAGATGCCGCAGTTGCCGATCGTCAATTACGTCTCGCCCACGGTGTGGGCGTGGCGGCCGGGGCGGGCGCGAGCGATGCTGAAATATGTCGACCACGTGCTGGCGCTGCTGCCGTTCGAGCCCGAGGCCTATCAGAAGCTGCGCGGGCCGCCCTGCAGCTATGTCGGTCATCCCCTGACCGAACAACTGGCTTCGCTGCGCCCGAATGCCGAAGAGGCCGTACGAAGGGCGGAATCGCCGCCGGTGCTGCTGGTGCTGCCGGGCAGCCGCCGTAGCGAGATCCGTCACCATATGGCCGTGTTCGGTCAGGCGGTGGCGCGGCTGCAGGAGCAGGGTACGGCGTTCGAACTGGTGCTGCCGACCATGCCGCATCTGCAGGAAGCGGTGGTGGAGGCGGTCAAGACCTGGCCGGTGCAGCCGCAAGTCGTGATCGGCGAGCAGGAGAAGCGCGCCAAATTCCGCATTGCGCAAGCCGCGCTCGCCAAGTCCGGCACCGTGACGCTGGAGCTGGCGTTGGCTGGCGTGCCGATGGTGACGGCCTACCGGACCGGTAATCTGGAGGCCTGGATCCTGCGCCGTGCCATCAAGGTGAACTCGGTAATCCTGGCCAACCTCGTGCTCGGTGAGAACGTCATCCCCGAATTCCTCCAGGAAGATTGCACGCCGGAAAAACTCGCCGCCGCGCTGCGCGAGGTGCTTGATGACAGCGAACTCCGTCGCAAGCAGGTCGAGGCGTTCGGCAGGATCGACGGCATCATGGCGACCGGCAACCAGCCGCCCAGCGTCCGCGCCGCCGATATCGTGCTGGCGACGATGTACAAGGGGCGGCGTATTTCGTAGGGCGGATAGCGGAGCGTAATCCGCCGTTTTGCCGCGTCGATTGAGCGGCGGACTACGCTCCGCCAATCCGCCCTACAATGAAAAAGCCGGATGCGACGAGCGCATCCGGCTTTTTCTTTTGCCATGTGCCAGCGCTTACTTGCGCTTGTCCATCTCGACGTAGTCGCGGCGGTTGACGCCGGTGTAGAGCTGGCGCGGACGCCCGATCTTCTGCTGCGGGTCCTCGATCATCTCGCTCCACTGGCTGATCCAGCCGACGGTGCGGGCAACCGCGAACAGCACGGTGAACATCGAGGTCGGGAAGCCCATCGCCTTCAGCGTGATGCCCGAATAGAAGTCGACGTTCGGGTAGAGCTTGCGGTCGATGAAGTACTGATCGGAGAGCGCGATCTTTTCCAGCTCCAGCGCAACCTTCAGCATCGGATCGTCGCCATGGCCGGTCTCGGCCAGCACGGCGTGACACATCTTCTGCATGATCTTGGCGCGCGGATCGTAGTTCTTGTAGACGCGGTGGCCGAAGCCCATCAGGCGGACTTCCGAGTTCTTGTCCTTCACCTTCTTGATGAAGTCGGGGATCTTGTCGACCGTGCCGATGTCGGCGAGCATCGCCAGCGCCGCTTCGTTGGCGCCGCCATGCGCGGGGCCCCACAGGCAGGCGATGCCGGCGGCGATGCAGGCGAACGGGTTGGCGCCGGAGGAGCCGGCGATGCGCACCGTCGAGGTCGAGGCGTTCTGCTCGTGGTCGGCGTGCAGGATGAAGATCTTGTCGAGCGCGTCAGCCAGCACCGGGTTGATCTTGTAATCCTCGCAGGGCACCGCGAAGCACATGTGCAGGAAGTTCTCGGCAAACGAGAGCGAGTTCTTAGGATACATGAAGGGCTGGCCGATGGTGTATTTGAAGGCCATCGCCGCCAGCGTCGGCACCTTCGCGATCATGCGCATCGAGGCGATCATGCGCTGCTTCGGATCGTTGATGTCGGTGGAGTCGTGATAGAACGCGGCGAGCGCGCCGACGGCGGCGACCATGATGGCCATCGGATGGGCGTCGCGACGGAAACCCTGGAAGAAGCGGGCCATTTGCTCGTGAACCATGGTGTGATGGATCACGCGGTGGTCGAAATCCTGCTTCTGGGCGGGCGTCGGAAGCTCCCCGTACAGCAGCAGATAGCAGGTTTCCAGGAAGTCGCCCTTTTCGGCGAGCTGCTCGATCGGGTAGCCGCGGTATTCCAGCACGCCCGCGTCGCCGTCGATATAGGTGATTTTCGACTGACAGCTGCCGGTCGAGGTGAAGCCGGGGTCATAGGTGAACATCCCAGCCTGCGCATAGAGCTTGGCGATGTCGATGACATCGGGCCCCACCGTGCCGCTGAGGATCGGGAAATCGTAGGACTTGTTGCCTACCGTGAGCGTTGCGGTTTTGTTGCTGGATTTTGCGTCCATCGCGGATCCCCGATGAAATCATTGCGAAAACTGTGCCGACCGTGGTGCCATTTTGCGGCGGCAGCAAGGTAGGCGGGTGTCTAGAAGCGGCTTCAAAGGCGTAGCTTATTGCCCTGTGCGCTGCAAGATGTCGCAGTTGCACCAATAAGAGGCGTTAGCCTGCCGACTGATCGGCGAGGCGCGCCAGGCATTCCTCCCGCCCCAGGACCGCCAGAACGTCGAAAATGCCCGGCGAGGTCGTGCGTCCGGTCAGCGCCACCCGGAGTGGCTGGGCAACGGCGCCGAGCTTGAGGTTGTTCTGCTCCGCGAAATTCCGCATGGCGGCTTCCGTGGTGCCGGCCTGCCAATCGTCAACGGCTTCGAGCGCGGTCCGGAGTTCGCCAATCAGCGCCCGCGTTTCCGGCGTCAGCAGGGCGGCGGCCTTCGGCTCGACCTGGAGCGGGCGGTCGGCGAAGATGAAGTAGGCGCCCGAGATCAGCTCGATCAGGGTCTTGGCGCGCTCCTTCAGGCTCGGCATCGCCCGCAGCAGCTGGCCGCGCGTGGTATCGTTAAGTTTTGCTTTCAGCTCGGCGCCATCAGGCACGTAATCCAGCACGCTCTCGAACTGGGATACCAGATCGCGGTCGTCGGCGTGGCGGATGTAATGGCCGTTGAGGTTCTCCAGCTTGGCAAAATCGAACCGCGCCGCCGAGCGCCCGATGGCGGGCAGATCGAAGGCTGCGATCATTTCCTCCGTAGAGAAAATCTCCTGGTCGCCATGGCTCCAGCCGAGCCGGACCAGATAGTTGCGCAGCGCCGCCGGCAGATAGCCCATCGCGCGATAGGCCTCGACCCCGAGCGCGCCATGGCGCTTCGACAGTTTTGCGCCGTCCGGCCCGTGGATCAGCGGGATATGCGACATGTTCGGGATGTCCCACCCGAGCGCATCGTAGATCTGCTTCTGGCGCGCGGCGTTGATCAGATGGTCGTCTCCGCGGATCACGTGGGTGACGCCCATGTCGTGGTCGTCGACCACGACCGCCAGCATGTAGGTCGGGTTGCCGTCGCCGCGCAGCAGCACCAGATCGTCGAGGTTCTCGTTCTGCCAGACCACGCGGCCCTGCACCTGGTCCTCGATCACGGTTTCGCCGGTCTGCTCCGCCTTCAGGCGGATGGTCGGCTTCATGCCGGCGGGCGCCAGCGCCGGGTCGCGGTCGCGCCACAGCCCGTCATAGAGACGGGTGCGGCCCTCGGCGCGCGCCTTCTCGCGCATCGCGGTCAGTTCCTCCGCGGTGGCGTAGCAGCGATAGGCCTTGCCGCTGGCCAGCAGCCGCTCGGCGGCCTCGCGGTGGCGCGCGGCGCGGCTGAACTGGTAGACGACGTCGCCGTCCCACTCGAGCCCCAGCCATTTCAGCCCGTCGAGAATCGCCGCAATCGCCGGCTCGGTGGAGCGCTCGCGGTCGGTGTCCTCGATCCGCAGCAGCATCTTGCCGCCGGTCTTTTTGGCGTACAGCCAGTTGAACAGCGCGGTGCGGGCGCCGCCGATATGGAGGAAGCCGGTCGGCGAGGGGGCAAAGCGTGTGACGACGGGAGAGCTGTTCATTGACCGCGCGGGATAAGGGGTGAGTTGGCGGTGGTGTATAACAGGAACGGTGCATAACTAAAGCCTTAGCCATCGGCAAAGTAGGCTTGGCTCGCAGGTGCTTATTTGGCAGAAGGTTCGCCAATCCCTAACAGGAACTCGGAATGACAACAGAACCGGTAGCGGCGGAGGCGGGGCGCGATTTCATCCGCGACATCGTGCAGGCCGATCTTTCTTCCAAAAAGCATAGCCGGATCGTGACCCGGTTTCCGCCGGAGCCGAACGGCTATCTGCACATCGGCCATGCCAAGTCGATCGCCCTGAATTTCGGCATCGCCCAGGAGTTTGCCGGCAAGTGCCATCTGCGCTTCGACGACACCAACCCGACCAAGGAAGAGCAGGAATATATCGATTCGATCCAGGCCGACGTCCACTGGCTCGGCTATGACTGGGGAACCGATCTCTATTACGCCTCGGACTATTTCGAGCGCCTGTACGACTGGGCGGAAGGGCTGATCAATGAAGGCCACGCCTATGTCGATGACCAGTCGCAGGAGGAGATCCGCGTCAGCCGCGGCACGCTGACGGAGCCCGGCAAGAACTCGCCGTTCCGCGACCGCAGCGTGGAGGAAAACCTCGACCTGTTCCGGCGCATGAAGGCGGGTGAATTCCCGAACGGCACACGCGTGCTGCGCGCGAAGATCGACATGTCCTCCGGCAACATCAATCTGCGCGACCCCGTGCTCTACCGCATCCTGCATGCGCACCATCCGCGCACCGGCGACAAATGGTCGATCTATCCGAGCTACGACTACGCCCACGGTCAGTCGGACGCCATCGAAGGCATCACGCATTCGATCTGCACGCTGGAATTCGAGGATCACCGGCCACTCTACGAGTGGCTGCTCGAAAAGCTGCCGGTGCCGTCAAAACCGCGGCAGTATGAATTCGCCCGCCTGAACCTGACCTACACGTTGTTGTCCAAGCGCGTGCTGACGCAGCTCGTGCGCGAGGGGCACGTCTCGGGCTGGGACGATCCGCGCATGCCGACCATTGCCGGGATGAAGCGGCGCGGCGTGCCGCCGGCAGCGTTGCGCGAATTCGTCAAGCGCATCGGCGTGGCGAAAGCCAACAGCGTGGTCGACGTCGGCATGCTGGAGTTCTGCATCCGAGAGTATCTCAACAAGACGGCGCAGCGGCGGATGGCGGTGCTGCGGCCGCTCAAGGTCGTGATCGAGAACTATCCGGAAGGCCAGACGGAGGAACTCGAGGCGGTCAACCATCCCGACGATCCGGCCGCGGGCACGCGAAAAATCTCGTTCGGCCGTGA
>CADEDX010000290.1 GCA_902826195.1 uncultured Bradyrhizobium sp.
GAGATCGTGCCGGTCTACGATCGCTCCAACCTGATCAACGCCGCCATCAATACGCTCAAGAGCACGTTGCTGGAGGAGTGCATCATCGTGGCGGTGGTGTGCATCGTGTTCCTGCTGCATGTCCGTAGCGCGCTGGTTGCGATCCTGATGCTGCCGGTCGGCGTGCTGATGGCGTTCGCCGCGATGAAGGTGTTGGGGCTCGGCTCCAACATCATGAGCCTCGGCGGCATTGCAATCGCGATCGGCGCGATGGTGGACGCGGCGATTGTCATGATCGAAAACGCCCACAAGCATCTCGAACGCGCCGAGCCCGGGCAATCGCGCGTAAACATCCTGATCGAGGCCGCGTCCCAGGTGGGGCCGGCGCTGTTCTTCAGCCTGCTGATCATCACCGTCTCCTTCCTGCCGATCTTTTCGCTGGAGGCGCAGGAGGGCCGGCTGTTCAGCCCGCTCGCCTTCACCAAGACATTCGCGATGGCGGCGGCGGCGGTTCTGTCGGCGACGCTGGTGCCGGCGCTGATGGTGGTGTTCGTGCGCGGCAAAATCATTCCGGAGCACAAAAATCCGATCAACCGCTTCCTGATCTGGATCTACCGGCCGGTCATCAAGGCGGTGATGCGCGCCAAGGTGCCGGTGATCGTGATGGCGTTCGCGATTCTGGCGGTGACGGTGTGGCCGGTGCGGCAGCTCGGCACCGAGTTCATGCCCAATCTCAATGAAGGCACGCTGCTCTATATGCCGACCACGCTGCCCGGACTTTCCATCACCAAGGCCGCCGAATTGCTGCAGATGCAGGACCGCATTATCCGCAGTTTTCCCGAAGTGGCATCGGTCTATGGCAAGGCGGGCCGTGCGGCGACCGCGACCGATCCGGCGCCGACTGAGATGTTCGAGACCATCGTCAACTTGAAGCCGAAGGTCGAATGGCGAGCCGGGCTGACGCTGGAAAGCCTCACCGCCGAAATGGACAAGGCGCTGCAGTTTCCCGGCGTCTCCAATGCCTGGACCCAGCCGATCAAGGCGCGCATCGACATGCTTTCGACCGGCATCCGCACCCCGATCGGAGTCAAGGTGATCGGGACCGATCTGGTCGAGATCGACCGGCTGGCCAAACAGGTCGAGCAGGTGCTGCGTGCGGTGCCGGGCACGTCTTCGGCCTATGCCGAGCGCGGCATCGGCGGCTACTATCTCGACATCGTGCCCGACCGTGCCGCGCTGGCACGTTACGGCATCATGATCCAGGACGTGAACGATGTGATCGCGACCGCGCTCGGCGGGCAGACCGTGACCACCACGGTCGAGGGCCGCCAGCGCTTTGGCGTCAACATGCGCTATCCGCGCGACCTGCGCAGCGACCCCGTCTCGATCGCGCGCGAGGTGCTGGTGCCGATGCCGGCCGGTGGGGCGGTGCCGCTGGGCGAGGTGGCAAAGGTGACGCCGGCGCGCGGGCCGACCTCGATCCGCACCGAGAACGGGCAGCTTGCGGCATACGTGTATGTCGACATCCGAGACCGCGACATCGGCGGTTACGTCGCCGACGCCAAGCAGGCGGTGAGCGCGAGCATTCAGTTTCCGCCCGGCGCCTACCTGATGTGGAGCGGGCAGTACGAGTATCTGGAGCGGGCGGCGGCGCGGCTGAAAATCGTGGTGCCGGTGACGCTGGCGATCATCTTCCTGCTGCTCTACCTCAATTTCCGTTCGCTGACGGAAACGCTGATCGTGATGCTGTCGCTGCCGTTCGCGCTGGTCGGCGGATTTTGGCTGATGTGGTGGCTCGGCTTCAACCTGTCGGTGGCGGTGGTGGTCGGCTTCATCGCGCTGGCCGGCGTCGCGGCCGAGACCGGCGTGGTGATGCTGATCTACCTCAACCAGGCGCTCGACGAGCGGCGGGCGCGCAGGGCGGCCGAGGGCGGCACGCTGACGCGCAGCGACCTCCATGACGCCATCATGGAAGGAGCGGTGGAACGCGTGCGTCCGAAGATGATGACGGTGGTCGCCATCATGGCCGGGCTGCTCCCGATCATGTGGAGCTCTGGCACCGGCTCGGAGATCATGCAGCGCATCGCGGTGCCGATGATCGGCGGCATGATCTCATCGACGTTGCTGACGCTGATCGTGATCCCGGCGATCTATGCGCTGGTGAAGGGGGCGGAGCTGGGGAGGGCGGGCAGGGGCTGGACATAAAACATCGAAAACAACCCCATGCACAGTAGGTAAGGCTTTGATTCGCAAAAATTCTTAGTTGCAGTTAGCCCTCACTTCCGCACGATCGACCCGGTGCGGCCGACCAGTCGCGCCAGTTGCTTGAAGCGGCTGCCGACGCGGTCGGCGACGAGGTCGACCAAGCGGTGCTCGAACACCAGCATCAGCTTGCGGCCCTGCGTACGGAAGTGCGTCGCGGGCAGCACGCCGGTGCGCGCCGCCGAGATCAGATGCGCGACGCGGAACGCGGCCCCGAGCAGGCGCGCGCGCTCGTCCATCGCCGGCGGCACCAGTTCGCGGATGCGCGCCGGTGGCTCGTTTTCCTCGCTGAGGCCCGCGTAACGGTAAAACACCGACAGCGCGACGAAAGCGCGACCCTGGTGGCTGATCGAGCCAAAATTGCCATTGGTGATCAGGCTCAGCGTTTCCTCGCCGCGATGATCGGGATGCACGCGCCAGCCGATATCGGAGAGCAGGCAGGCGGCGTGGCGCAGCCGGCGCTCCCCCTCGGTCTCGCGCAGCTTGACGACGCGCACCAGCCGGTCGGTCCATGCCACCAATTCCTCGGCATGGCGCTTCGAGCGCGACAGCAGCCCGTTCAGCGTCTGCGCGGCGCAGATAAAGCCGTCCTTGGCGCGCTCCTGCGGCGGCAGCATCTCGTAGAGCAAGCCTTCGCGGACGCCAAACGTCGAGAACACGATCGTCTTCGGCTTGCCGACGCGGATGATGTGTTCGAGCACCAGCGCTGCATAGGTCAGCAGCGGCCGCCGCGCGGCGGCGACCACTTCGATGTCGGCCAGCATGTTGGTGGCGGCCAGCCGGCGCAGGCGCCGGGTGAAGTCCAGCGCGTCGGCGGCCGGCAGCTCATAGCCGTGCATCACCCGCAGCGGATAGCCGCTCTGCACGATGTGGATCCGCGCCAGCGCGCGCCAGGTGCCGCCGACCGCGTAGAAGGTGCGGCCGCTTCCGGCCTTGAGCTGGGCCACGCCGGACAGGCCGTTGCGGACGATGCCCTCGGCGCGCTTCAGCGATTTCTGCGACAGGTCCTGCAGCGCCAGGCTGCCGAGCGGCAGCGTCACGCCGCTGCGCACGTGGCCGCGATGCACGTCGATCAGTTCGAGCGAGCCGCCGCCGAGATCGCCGACAATGCCGTCGGGATTGTGGATGCCGGAGACGACGCCGAGCGCGGAAAGCTTGGCTTCGCGCGGGCCAGAGAGGATCTCGATTTGCGCGCCGCAGATTCGTTCAGCCTTGGCGATGAAGTCGGGGCCGTTTTGGGCATCGCGGCAGGCCGCGGTCGCGATCGCGAACACACGACCGACCTGCTGGATGCGGCACAGCGCCCGAAAACGCCGCAGCGCCGTCAGCGCCTTGGCGACCGCATCCTCGGCCAGCAGGCCGGTGCTCTGCACCTCGCGGCCGAGCCCGCACAGCGCCTTCTCGTTGAAGACGGTGACGAGGCTGCGCGACAGCGTCTCATAGACGACGAGACGAACCGAGTTCGAACCGATGTCAATGACGGCGACACTGGAAGCGCGCTTGCGCGGCCGCTTCACGGCCGCGGTCCCTTACGTGGATTGCTGCCGTTCATTACGGCGCGTGAGCCGGCGCGGCGAAGATTCCTTGAGCGACTTTCCACGGCCAGACAGACTCGGATTTGTCATGAAATAGTTGTGCACGTTGAAGGGCTCTTCGCCTTTCGCGGCCTTCATACGCGTTGACGACCCGTCCGGCAATAACTGCCAGCTCTGCTCGGTGTCCTTCAGGTTCGCGACCATGATCTGTTCTAGAACCTGCTGATGTACCGTGGGATTTTGCAATGGACAGAGTACCTCCACGCGGCGGTCGAGGTTCCGCGGCATCATGTCGGCGGACGAGATATACACAGCCGCCTTGGGTCCGGGCAGGCCTTGCCCCATACCAAAGCAGTAGATTCGGCCGTGCTCCAGGAAGCGGCCGATGATGGATTTGACCCGGATGTTCTCGGAAAATCCGGGAATGCCCGGCCGCAGGCAGCAGATGCCGCGGACCACCAGTTCGATCGCCACGCCGGCCTGCGACGCTTCGTACAGCGCGTCGATGACATCGGGGTCAACTAGCGAGTTCATCTTCATCCAGATCGCGCCGGGCTTGCCGTGCCGGGCGTGATTGGCCTCGCCCTTGATGTGTTCGATGATGCGCTTGCGCAGCGTCAGCGGCGACACCGCCATCCGCTCGATGTCGCTTGGTTCGGCATAGCCGGTGATGTAGTTGAACACCCGCGCCGCATCGCGGCCGATGATCGGGTCCGAGGTGAAGTAGGACAGATCGGTATAGATGCGCGCGGTGACCGGATGATAGTTGCCGGTGCCGGTGTGGACATAGGTCGCGAGATTGCCGCCCTCGCGCCGCACCACCATCGACAGTTTGGCGTGGGTCTTGAGTTCGAGGAAACCGTACACCACCTGAACGCCGGCGCGCTCGAGGTCGCGCGCCCAGCGGATATTGGCTTCCTCGTCGAAGCGCGCCTTCAGCTCGATCAGCGCCGTCACCGATTTGCCGGCCTCGGCGGCCTCGGCCAGCGCGCGTACGATCGGCGAGTTGTTCGAGGTGCGGTAAAGAGTCTGCTTGATGGCAACGACATCGGGATCGCGCGCCGCCTGCTGCAGGAACTGCACGACCACGTCGAAGGATTCGTAGGGGTGATGGACGATCAAATCCTTTTGCCGGATCGCTGCAAAAATATCGCCGCCATGGTCGCGCACCCGCTCGGGATGCCGCGGCACATAGGGCGTGAATTCGAGGTCGGGCCGGTCGAGCCTCGTGAGCTGCGAAAGCTCGTTCATCGCCAGCACGCCGTCGACCAGAAATACCTCGTCGTCGGCCGCCGAAAGCGCCTGTTGCACGAAGGCGCGTAGCGCTTCCGGCATCTTGGCTTCAAACTCCAGACGGATCACCGAACCGCGCCGACGTCGCTTCAACGCTGTCTCGAACAGGCGGACCAGATCCTCGGCCTCTTCCTCGATTTCGAGTTCGGAGTCGCGGATGATCCGGAAGGCGCCCTGGCCCTTGACGGTGTAGCCGGGGAACAGACGGCCGATGAACAGGCCGGTGGCCTGTTCCAGCGGTATCAAATGCACCGCGCCGTCCTTGCCCGGCAGGCGGATGAAGCGGTCGATCTTGCCGGGCATGCGGATCAGCGCGTTCATCGGCTTGCCGTCGGACACGCGCGCCAATTGCAGCGCGATGGTGAAGCCGAGGCTCGGGATGAACGGGAACGGATGCGCCGGATCGATCGCCAGCGGCGTCAGCAGTGGAAAGATGTTGTGGAGGAAATGATCCTCCAACCAGCTTCGCTCCGCCTTGGTAAATTCGTGGCCATCAACCAGAATGATCCCAGCGTCGGACAGGGTGCTGCGCAGATCGCGCCAGATCGCCTGCTGGTCGGACGCGAGCTCGGAAACCGTCTTGTTGATGAGGACAAGCTGCTCGGACGGCGTCAAGCCATCCGGGCTGCGCTCGGCAATGCCTTCGCGGACCTGCGCCTTGATGCCGGCGACGCGGACCATGAAGAACTCATCAAGGTTATTGGCGGATATCGACAGGAACCGGACCCGCTCCAGCGCCGGATGTCCCGGATTGACCGATTCCTCGAGCACCCGGCGATTGAAATGCAGCCAGGACAGCTCCC
Organism: uncultured Bradyrhizobium sp.; assembly: GCA_902826195.1. GTDB lineage: Bacteria > Pseudomonadota > Alphaproteobacteria > Rhizobiales > Xanthobacteraceae > Bradyrhizobium. The sequence goes on from CADEDX010000290.1 coordinate 5,873, forward strand.
GATTGATGAATCGCTCAGGGCTCGTGGCAATCGGCGGAAGCGCCTCGGCAGCTTGTTCTTTTTCTATTATTTCAATAGCTTGCGCCGATTCCATAAGGCTTGGGTCCATTTCCGATGCGGTGCGCTCATTCTAGCGGGAATGCCGCCCGCAGCATGTGATACGCCGATGACGTTTCAATGACATTGATGTTCCGCCAGAGGCTGCCGTCAAGGCGGCAGGAAGCTGCATAGGCGCCGGAACCGACCGCCCTCAGCGGTCGGTTCCTAAAATATCAATCACCTGATTTCCTGATTGCGCTGCATCAAGGAGGCCGTATTTTTACTGTGTTCCTATGCTTGGTACAAACTTGCCGGGACAACAGTGGGGTACGCAATGTACGAGCATCGAGTTGAGGCGCCGCGTGACAGCTTCATGGAAGCGGCGCAAAGGGAGATGATCGCGTTCGAACTGAGGGAGCGCGAGTTCAGGAAGAAGCTGAAGAAAGATCGCGCCGAAGAGCTGCATATGCCGGCTCTCAAGAACTAGCCGGGAAGATACGCTGGGCAGTGGCCTGTTTCGGATTGATGAGCGGCCCCTGCCACTACCGGGCCGCCGCTCAGTCGTTCCGCAGCACGTCGGCTGCCAGCGCACGGGTCACCGGACGACCGAGCCGTAGCGCCTCGGTGTCGAGCCGCTCGATCGACTGGCGGGCAGCGGCGTAGGAACGTTCGATCCGGGTGACGAGGTAGCTCACGACGCTCTCGTCGATGCTCAGCTGACGGTCCGCGCAGAATTTGACGATAAGGCCGCGAAACAGCAGATCGTCCGGCGGCAGCAGCGACACCACGGGTGCGGCGCGCAGCCGCGAGCGGAGATCGCGCAACTCGACATCGAACGCGACCGGCGGAACGCGGCTGGTGACCAGCAAATAAGCTTCGTCCTCGCGCGCGAGATTGAACAGGTGAAACAGTGCGCGTTCATCGAAGTCGGCTGGCCTCAGATCCTCGACCACCAGCGCGCCGGTCGCGAGCGCGCCCGGAACGGATGTGGGGCTGAGCGAATGCGCCGAGATCGAGCGCGCGCCGGCCTGCTCGGCCCAGATCGAAGCGAGGTGGCTCTTACCGGAGCCTTCAGGACCCACCAGCAGCATGATGCGGTTCGGCCAGTCCGGCCAACTTTCGATCAGCGCAAGGGCTGCTTCATTGGACGGCCCTTCCAGGAAGTTGTCGCGGGTCAGGCTCTCCGCATGCGGCAATGCAAAGGCTAGCTGACGGGGTTGAACGCGAACTGCCACGCAAATCTCCAGGCCGGAATCCGACAGCCTTCATAGCGTTTTCGGGTGAAGCGGGCACCGGTCCGTGCGAAGGAACGTATAAAAAAAGGCCAAATAGTTAGTGCCCGTCGATCGTGCTCATATGCCGCACCCACTCGACGAGATAGAGCGAGATGGAAACCAAAGTAAAGACCGTAACAAAACTCATCAGGATCACGTCATAGGGCGCCGGCGTAAAATTGAACCCGAGCGACGCCAGCACCAGCGCCGCGAACGCGACCTGCGCCACCGTGTTGAGTTTCGACACCATCAGCGGCTTCATCGGGATCGGCTTGTCGAACAGCCACGATACGATCACGGCTGCGACGATCATGATATCGCGCGACACCACGAGAATGACGAGCCAGCGCGGAACCGCGCCCCAGATGCCCAGCGCCGCCACCGAGAGCGCCGTCAGCGAGAGACCGACGCTCGGCGGCAACAGCGCCGCGGCGGCGAAACCGAGCGCGCCGATCAGCGCCGGTCCCGCCACGTGCCAGCGCCGTTCGCCCGTACGGTCCGAGTGTGCCCCCACGACCACCATGCCGACCGCCGCGACCACGTACGGGACCGACGCGATGAGGGAGACGGCCCACGACGGGTAGGTGCCGAGCGACTGCACGATCTGCGGCAGCCAGAAGCTCACCCCGTAGAAAGCCAGGACGAGGCAGAGGTAGACGAGCGCGAGCAGCCACAGCCGGGCGCTGGCCAGGGCGCTCCGCAGGTCGTGGCGAGCCCCGGGTGCGGTCCGCTGTTCGGCGGCGAGCGTCGCCGTCAGCCAGGCCCGTTCGCCGTCGCTCAGCCACGTGGCATCGGCCGGCCGCTCGTCCAGACGTCGCCAGACGACCGGCGCGAGCAGCACCGCCGGCACGCCTTCCACGATGAAGAGCCACTGCCACCCGTGCAGACCGCCGACCCCGTCGAGCAGCAGCAGGGCGCTCGAGATCGGACCGCCGATCACACCGGCGATCGCCGTCCCGGTCA
>CADEDX010000291.1 GCA_902826195.1 uncultured Bradyrhizobium sp.
CTTCCGGCGCCTGGCGGTCGCCTTCCTTCACCTTGGGTCCGAGATCGCCGGACCAGCGGCAGATCGGATAGGTCTTCAAGAGCGCGAAGCGGCCGGAGCGGTCCTGCTTCCAGATTTCCAGCTCGGCTTCCTGCTTGAACAGGCGGACCAGGATCGGCGACTGCAGATCCATGTCCTTCGCCGTCATGTCGGCGACAAGCTTTGGCGGGACCGGCTGATTGGCCTTGGCGTTGTTGGCCAGCGAGATGTCGTTGCTGTTGCAACCGGCCATCAGCACGCCCGCGCCCAGGAGGGCAGCCGACGTCACGAGCGCGCGAACCAACGAACGGTTATTCAAAGGCTAAGCTCCACACCCACCGGACATTTTCGCACCCCAAACCACAGCGAATATGCCCTGAAGCCAATGCATAAAATTGTACTCTTTGACCTTTCGCGCCGCAACCGGAACGCGCCGCACGGGCCGCTTCCACGGCCGGCATGGTCAACAGGAGTTTAAGGACCGGGTCTGGGCCTAATTAGGGCCGAATCAGGTGGTTCGGCGAAATAAAGCCGCTTTTGGGAGGGGGGACGCCTGTCGAATCGGGCCGGGGTGCTGCCGTTCCTGATTTTTCTGCACGTCGTCCCGGCCTTGGGCCTGGACCCATACGCCGCGGCGGCTTGCACTCAACGATTTCCACCGGTGGTTATTGGTCCCGCCTCAAGGCCGGGACGACGGCGTGAAATCAGCTCAGCTTGCGGCCGATATCGAGGAATTTCTGCCGCCGCTGCTGGCGGACGCCGGCCGCGTCCAGATTGCGGAATTCATTGAAGGCCTCGGCGATGGCGTCGCCCGTGGCCGAAATCATCGTGGCGGAATCGCGATGGGCCCCGCCGGACGGTTCCTTCAGGATGCGGTCGATCACGCCGAATCGCAGCATGTCCTGGGCGGTGATCTTCATGCCGTTGGCGACTTCCTGCGCCTTGGTGCCGTCGCGCCACAGGATCGAGGAGGCGGCCTCCGGCGAGATCACGCTGTAGATCGCGTGCTCGAACATCAGCACCTTGTTCGCGGTGGTGATGGCAATGGCGCCGCCCGACATGCCTTCGCCGGTAATGATCGCGACATTGGGAACGCCTAGCGAGAGGCAGGTGTCGGTCGAGCGTGCGATCGCTTCGGCCACACCGCGTTCCTCGGCGCCGATGCCGGGATAGGCGCCGGCGGAATCGACCAGCGACAGCACGGGAATGCCGAAGCGGTCGGCCATTTCCATCAGCCGCACCGCCTTGCGATAGCCCTCGGGCCGCGCCATGCCGAAATTATGCTTGATGCGACCGTCGGTGGTGGCGCCCTTTTCCTGGCCCATCACGCAAATCGGCTCGCCACGGAAGCGGCCGAAGCCGCCGATCAGCGCCTCGTCCTCGGCGAACTTGCGGTCGCCGGCCATCGGCGTGAATTCCGTTATCAGCGCGTTGACGAAATCGGTGAAATGCGGCCGCTGCGGATGGCGCGCAACCAGCGTCTTCTGCCATGGCGTCAGATTGGCGTAGAGGTCGGCCAGCGCCTGCTGGGCTTTGTCCTCGATGCGCGCGATCTCGTCGCCGATGTCGCTGCCGGTCGCCGCCAGCGCGCGCAGTTCATCGACCTTGGCCTCGAGTTCGGCGACGGGTTTTTCAAAATCGAGATAGCTGCGCATCTGATCCGGCATCGACACAATATAAGGAACAACGTGCTTTGAGGCGAAGCGGTTTCGATTCGTCTAAATAAAGCACGCATTTTCAATGGTTTAGCGCGCATCTCGGTCCGGACGACCCGGCTTGCCGAAAGCGCGCCAAACAAGGCCGCGGGGCGGGAGACGGCTGTTTCGATGGAGACGCCGCGGAAGTCAAGGCGGGTGTTGCGGCGAGGCCTATTTCTCCGCCAGCGGGTGCAGGTCGCGCACCAGGCTTTTCAGCCGCTCCTCGACCACATGGGTATAGATCTGGGTGGTCGAGATGTCGGTATGGCCGAGCAGCGTCTGCACGATTCGCAGGTCGGCGCCGTTATGCAGCAAGTGGCTGGCAAAGGCGTGGCGCAGCACGTGCGGGGAAACCAGCCGGGGCGCCAACCCCGATGCCGCCGCCAGTTCCTTCAGGTCGCGGGCAAAATGCTGCCGCGTCAGGTGGCCGCTCTCGCCGAAGGAGGGAAACAGCCATTTGGACGCGACGGCGTTTTTCTTCTTCTCAGGCTTGAGCGCTTCCATCGCGGCGAGATAATCGACCATCGCCTGCCGCGACGCGTCGTTAAGCGGCACCAGCCGTTCCTTGTTGCCCTTGCCGCGCACCACGATCATGCGGGCGTCGCGCCGCGCCGCCGACAGCGGCAGCGCCACCAGTTCCGAGACGCGCAAGCCGGTGGCGTAGAGCACTTCCAAAAGGCAATACAGCCGCATCGCGCGCAGCCGCGCCTGCGGCGAAGCCTTCTCGGCCTCGGTCAATTCCTTGGCCCGCGTCAGCATGCGATCGACATCGGCGATCGACAGCACTTTTGGCAGGCCGCGGCCGCGCTTCGGCCCGGACAGGATCGCCGCCGGATCGTCGCTGCGGATGCGCTCGTTCAACAGGAATCGAAACAGATGTCGCATCGCCGACAGCCGGCGCGCCACGCTGGACGACTTGAAGCCTCTGACATCGAGGTCGGCGAGGTAGTCCCGCAGCGCATCGGTCCCGGCGCCGGCAAAATTTTGGCACTGGCGGCCGAGAAAGTCGGAAAAATCCGTGAGGTCGCGCCGATAGGCGTCGAGCGTGTTGACGCCCGCCCCCTGTTCCGCCGCGAGCATGTCGAGGAAAAGTTCCGTCAGTCTCGCGTCTGTCGCCGTCTTGCTGGAACGCATTGCCCCCGGCATCCCGTCGCAGGATGCCGCTCCCTGAATTCGCCTGTCACAGAATCAGAGGATAGCGGCTATTTCTTGAGGAACCTGTCTGCAGGGATGGTGACCGTCATTTCCCGGGGCTTTGGGGTGACGAAATTCGCCAGCGAAAAAATCACGCCATAAATTACCCCGGCAATGATGCCGACGACCGTCAGAAAGCGGAACAAACTGGGCATGGGGGGCTCAGGGCGGCGAATTAACCAATGAAATCATCCAACATGTTCCCATCCCCGTGGCAAGAGTCTCTGGCGGGGGCGTCGCAGGGGGTAGTATAGCTGTCGCAGCCGCGGGCAAATCCCGCAAAACCGAAGGGTTTTTGATGTCCGAGACCGCCACACCGGCACCGGCGAGCCCCAGCCTAGAGGCCGACATCACGTCGGCGCTGGGACGGCGTTCGGTCGTGCTGGTCGGCATGATGGGCGCCGGCAAGTCGACCATCGGCCGGCGGCTGGCCGCCCGGCTGCGCCTGCCGTTTCTGGATGCCGATATCGAGATCGAGGCGGCGGCCGGGATGTCGATCCCGGATATTTTCGAAACCCATGGCGAGGCGCATTTCCGCGACGGCGAGGCGCGGGTGATCGCGCGGCTGCTCGACGGCGGCCCGGCCGTGATCGCCACCGGCGGCGGCGCCGTCATGCGCGAGGAGACGCGCCATCGCATCCGCGACAAGGCGGTTTCGATCTGGCTCAAGGCAGATATCGACGTCATCATGAAGCGCGTCAGGCGCCGCGCCGACCGGCCGCTGCTGCAGACCGAGGATCCGATAGGGACCGTCCGCCGCCTGCTCGAGGCGCGCGAGCCGGTCTATGCCACCGCCGATCTCACAATCGGCTCGGGCGACGTACCGCACGAGCGGATCGTCGACGAATGTGTCGATGCCCTGCGCGCCCGCTTGTGCCCCGCCGCCCCTCCTGCCCAGCCGACAACCGACGGGATCAGCGTCACGCCATGACCGCACCACTGAAGCACTCCGCCGATATCACGGTCGACGTCGCGCTTGGCGACCGCGCCTACGATATCGTCATCGGCCGTGGCGTACTGGCCTCGCTCGGCGCGCGCGTCGCCGAGTTGCGGCCGGGCGTGCGCACCGCCATCGTCACCGACCACACCGTGGCCAAGCACTGGCTGGAGCCGGCCGAGCGCTCGCTCGCCGAAGCCGGCATTCCAACCTCGCGCGTCGTCGTCGAGGAAGGCGAGGGGTCGAAGACCTATGCCGTTCTCGAAAAGGTGTCCGAGGCGCTGATCGCGGCGAAGATCGAGCGCAACGATCTCGTCATCGCGCTCGGCGGCGGCGTGGTCGGCGATCTCGCCGGCTTTGCGGCCGCGATCCTGCGCCGTGGTGTGGATTTCGTGCAGGTCCCGACCTCGCTCCTGGCGCAGGTCGATTCCTCCGTCGGCGGCAAGACTGGCATCAACTCGCCGCAGGGCAAGAACCTGCTCGGTGCGTTCCATCAGCCGGTGCTTGTGATCGCCGATACGTCGGTATTGGACACGCTGTCGCCGCGCCAGTTCCGCGCTGGTTACGCCGAGGTCGCCAAATATGGCGTGCTCGGCGACGAGGCGTTTTTCGGCTGGCTGGAATCCAACCACGCCGACATCTTCACCGGCGGCGCGGCGCGCGAGCACGCGATCGCCACCTCCTGCCGCGCCAAGGCCGCGATCGTTTCCCGCGACGAGCGCGAGAACGGCGAGCGCGCGCTGCTCAATCTCGGGCACACGTTCGGCCATGCGCTGGAAGCCACGACCGGCTTTTCCGATCGCCTGTTCCACGGCGAGGGCGTTTCCGTCGGCATGGTGCTGGCGGCGGAATTTTCCGCGCAGCTCGGCATGATCTCCGCGGCCGATGCCGCTCGTGTCGAACGTCACCTTGCGACCGTCGGCCTGCCGACCCGTTTGCAGGACATCGCCGGCTTCGCCCAGGAAGGTTTGGCGGATGCCGACGCGCTGATGGCGCTGATGGCGCAGGACAAGAAGGTCAAGCGCGGCAAGCTGACCTTCATCCTGCTGCAGGCAATCGGCCGCGCGGTGGTCGAAAACGACGTCGAGCCGGCACGGGTGCGCGACTTCCTGCAACAGAAGCTGTCGGGATGAGAACGGGATTGCATTTCATCAGTGAGTCGCGCAGGGCCGGGGCCGTCGCGAGGCAGCCATGAGTTCGACTGCATCCAACCTGCTGCTGGCGTTCCTGCTGCTCGCCGCCAACGCGTTCTATGTCGCTGCCGAATTCGCGCTGGTGAAGAGCCGCGGATTCCGCATCAGGGCGATGGTCGAGCAGGATCGCTTCGGCGCGCGCCTGCTGCAGGGCATGATGGGCAATATCGAGGCCTATCTGGCGTGTTGCCAGCTCGGCATCACCATGGCGTCGCTCGGCCTCGGCTGGGTCGGCGAACCCACGGTTTCGGCGCTGCTCGAGCCGCTGCTGATCCCGCTCGGAATGTCGCAGGCGACCTTGCATTTCGTGTCGTTCATGGCGGGCTTCCTGGTGTTCTCCTCGCTGCACATCGTGATCGGCGAGCAGGTGCCGAAAACGCTCGCGATCCGCCAGCCAATGCCGGTCTCGCAATGGATCGCCTATCCGCTGCATGTCTCCTACCTGATCTTCTACCCGCTGAACTGGCTGCTCAACACCGCCTCGCGCGCCATCCTGCGCATGCTCGGCGTCAAGGAATCCTCGCAGCACGAGATTTTGACCGACTCCGAGATCGAGGGGCTGGTGGAGGAATCCGCCGTGCATGGCGGCATCGAAAGCGGCGAGGCCGAATATATCCACAACGTCTTTCGTTTCGGCGACCTCGCCGTCTCCGACGTCATGGTCCACCGCACCGCGATGGTGATGATCAATGCCGACCTGCCGGCGGATGAACTGGTACGCGAGGTGCTGGCGACCGAATACACCCGTATCCCGCTGTGGCGCGACAAGCCGGAGAACATCATCGGCGTGCTGCACGCCAAGGATCTGTTGCGGGCGATCCGCGCTTGCGACGGCGACACGTCGCGGATCAACGCCACCGCGATCATGCTGCCGCCATGGTTCGTGCCGGAGATGCGGCCGCTCTCCGAACAGTTGAAGGCGTTCCGCCGCCGCAAGACCCACTTTGCCCTTGTCGTCGACGAGTATGGCGAGGTCGAAGGCATGGTGACGCTGGAGGACATCCTGGAAGAGATCGTCGGCGATATTTCCGACGAACACGACGTCGTGGTGGCCGGCGTGCGCGCCCAGGCCGACGGCTCCGTGGTGGTGGACGGCTCGGTGCCGATCCGCGACCTGAACCGCGCCATGAACTGGCATCTGCCGGACGAGGAGGCGACGACGGTCGCCGGCCTCGTGATCCACGAGGCGCGTTCGATCCCCGAGCGCGGCCAGAATTTCACCTTCCACGGCTGCCGCTTCCGCGTGCTGCGGCGCGAGCGCAACCGCATCACCGCGCTCAAGATCACGCCGCTGCCGCGCGAAGCCGAGGATCCGAAGCCGAGGCGGGCCGGGACGGCGTTCTGAGCGTCAATTGTTCGATGTCGATGGCGATGGCCAGCCCGTAAGCCCCGACCGGCAAAGCCAAGGTGGTCGCCCATGTAAAGCAGTCCACATCGCATCCAGGCGTTAGAACGGAACCTGATCCGTCGCAGCGCCGGATTGTCTCACACTTGCGAAATTGGTTCTACCGTCGCTGCAAGTCTGCCCAGGAAGCCGGCGGCAGCCAGACTACCGGCCGGCGTTTTCCCCCGGCGCCTGCGCCTTGATCGCGAGCGCGTGAACTGAGCCCTGGAGTTCCGCGGCAAGCGTCGCATTTACCATGCGGTGGCGTTCGATCCGGCTCTTCCCTTCGAAGGCCGGCGATACAATATTGACCCTGAAATGCGTTTCGCCGCCTACCTGGTGACCCGCATGACCCTCATGCAGATGAGATTCGTCCGTGACGTCGAGGCTTTCCGGAATGAAAGCTTCACGCAACTTGTTTATGATAGCGTCTTTGGTGCTCATGATGACGGCAGATAATTTGTTGTCCGCATTCCGTCAATGTGCACCCGAACGGAGGTATTCACAATGTCAAGACTTGAAGCCTCGGGCATTGCGTAGTCAAAGTTAGTCATGGCAATTGATTCATCCAAATTCTTCGACTCCATTCGCATCAAGCCCAACAAGCTGAGCGCGAAGCAGCAGGCGCTGGCGCGCGAGGAAGCCGCCATGTGCGAGTGGGCGGGCTGCCCGAACAAGGGCCCGCACCGCGCGCCCAAGGGCCGGGAGAACTCGCGGGAGTACTTTCACTTCTGTCTCAATCACGTCCGCGAGTACAACCAGAACTACAATTTCTTCCAGGGCATGAATGCCGACGCGGTCGCGCGCTACCAGAAGGATGCGCTGACCGGCCATCGCCCGACCTGGAAGATGGGCGCCAACACCGCCGGCAAGAAGGGCAAGCAGGCCGCCGAGGAATTTGACGGCGCCTCCGATCCGTTCAGCATGTTCTCCGAGCTCAACGGCCGCGGCCGCTGGCGGCCCGGACCGGGCGCCGAGGCCAAGGTTGAAACCCGCAAGGTGATGAACGCCGAGCGCAAAGCGCTGCAGGTGATGGGCCTCACCGCCGAAGCCACCCTCGAGGACGTCAAGGCGAAGTACAAGGCGCTGGTCAAGCAGCACCACCCCGACGCCAACGGCGGCGACCGCTCCACCGAGGATCGCCTGATCGAGATCATCAAGGCGTATAACTACCTGAAGACGGTCGTGCGCGGCGCGTAGCCACGCTCTCACGTCGTCCCCGCGAACGCGGGGACCCATACGCCGCGGCCTCTCGATTAAGAACTGTAGTCGGCGACTCCTTCTACCCACCTCTGCCTGTGGTTATGGATCCCGGTTCAAGGCCGGGATGACGGCGCAGTTTGTGGCTCCGCCGTCGATAAGCCGCATCCTCACCCGGCATCGGCCCGATATACGCCGAACTCGGCCGGATCAGCCGTCCGCCGCGCTGCTGCTCACGGCCGTGCGCGGTCCAGCCGGCGACGCGGGCGACGGCAAAAATCGGCGTGAACGCTTGCCGCGGGATCTTCAGCGCGTCGAGCAGGATCGCGGTGAAGAACTCCACATTGGTATCGAGCGGGCGCTCCGGATTCTTCTTCCGCAGCGCGCTGCGGATATAGGCCTCGACCTCGCCGGCAAACGGCAGGTCGGTGCCTTCGCCGGCCAGCCGCTCGATCGCGCTTTTCAGCACATCCGCGCGCGGATCGCGGACGCGGTAGACGCGATGGCCAAATCCCATCCGG
>CADEDX010000292.1 GCA_902826195.1 uncultured Bradyrhizobium sp.
CGAGGGTCGTGGAGGCCAACTGGGAGCCCACTAGCCGATATGTGCAGGCCTGAAAGAGCTGTCAACTGAGGCGGCCTCACTCTGCTGCTTCTAATCTGGTCGCAAGAAGCAGCCAGGATGCGGCGTCGTCCTCCAGCCGCCTTCTAATACGCCCGATATTGCGTTTAGATTCAGCGAGTTTTGCGGCAGCCTTCTCTCGGCATTGGGCAGCGGTGAAAGGCATTGTTGAATTAGAACTGAAATAGCACGAGCGATTGCCGGTTTACTGTTGCTAGATCCTTCAAACGAGCGCGGGTCGCGCCATTCTCTATGGCATCGACGGTTCTCTCGACCGCAGCGAATTGCTTTGAGAGTTCATAAACGCATTTATCGAGCGTCGCTCTCATCATGTGAAGCTCTTTTGCAGCAGGCACAATGTGGCCGTCAGGCTCTGCGGCTTTTCTCTCGAAGAGATCGATAACATTACTCATGGTCTGCACCGCGTAAGGGTCTCTGTAACTCGTGGGCTCGGATAGCCGCATTTTCGCCATCAGGCTGCGCGCACTGTGTTGAGGAACTTGCCCACTTCAAGCTTGAGGCGGTTACTATCCCTCGACAGCGACTGCGCTGCCGAGAGCACCTGCGAGGAGGCGGACCCGGTCTGGGTCGCGCCGCGCTGCACGTCGACAATATTGGACGATACCTGTTCGGTTCCAATCGCGGCCTGCTGGACGTTGCGGGAGATTTCCTGCGTCGCCGCGCCCTGCTCTTCGACGGCAGCCGCAATCGTCGAAGATATCTCTGATAGTTTCTCGATGGTACCGCTGATTTCCTTGATTGCGCCAACCGATTCCTACGTCGCCGCCTGAATACCGTTGATCTGCTGCCCGATCTCGCCAGTCGCCTTCGCGGTCTGCTCCGCCAGCGCCTTCACTTCGGAGGCGACAACGGCAAAGCCGCGGCCGGCTTCACACGCACGAGCCGCCTCGATGGTCGCGTTGAGCGCCAGCAGGTTGGTCTGCCCCGCAATCGTGTTGATGAATTCAACCTCGCCGATGCGGGCCGCCGCCTTCGACAGTTCCTCGACGCGCTCGTTAGTCTTGCGCGCCTGATCGACGGCCTCGCCAGCCATGCGAGCCGATTCCTGCACCTGGCGGCTGATTTCGTTGACGAACGAACTCAGCTCCTCCGTGGCTGACGCTACCGACTGTACGTTCGTTAAGGCTTCCTCCGAGGCCGCGGCTACCATGGTTGTGAGTTCCTGAGACCGCGTGGCGGTCTGCCGACGCCTCGAGTTGGGTCGAAGCCGACGAGACGGTTTCGATGATTTCGCCGACCGCGCCCTCAAACTGATCGGCGAGCTTGAGCATGTCAGCCTTGCGCTGCTGCGCGAGGATCTGGTCCTGCTGCACCTTGGCTTCGGCTTCCTGACGGGCTTTTTCTGCCAACATCACCTTGATCTCATCGACCGCGCGGGCGGTTTCGCCGATTTCGTCGCCGCGACCTTTACCAATCATCTCGACCGTTTCACCTTTCGCCATCTGTTGCAGCAAGCCAACCAATGCGCGCATCGGCTTGGCAATGCCAAATTGACCTACCAAAAAGCCGCCCGCGAGACCGAGCACGATGCCGATGCCAGCCACGGTCATCAATAGCTTCGACACCTGCTGGTATTCTACTTCCGCGGCGTGAGCATAGTGCTCGACCCGGGAATTCAGACGGTCTGCGACGGCCGCCACCTTGGCTCGCACATCCTCTGCAGCCGCCCGGCTCTTCATCGCGGCATCGCGCAGCCGTTCGGTTTGGTTGTTGACCTGCACGTCCTTGACCGCATCGGCAAGCCGAAGCGTCTCCGCGATTTCCTTCTCATAGACCGAGATGGCTTCCTTGATGCCCGGCAACATCGCTTTGGCTTGGGTATCTCGGGTAGTAGCGACATCATCAAGACGCTCGTGCAAAAGTTTCATTTGCTCCTCGATAACTTTGTGCACCTCCGCGCGGTTTTCGGCCCGCGGATCGACGGCGACGCGAAATTCTGCTCGGTTCATCGCGATCACGTTCTGGTTGGCACGGGCAGCCTCCAGTGCCCTTTTCGCGGCGTAACTCATATTGTCGGCGCCCTTGTTGAGCGTCTCCAGTGCGTGCATGCCGATCCACGAAATAGAGCAGGCCACGATGGCCATCAGCACGATGACGGCCAAAACCTTGGTGAGGACGCGGAAGCGGGCAAGAAAGGACATGGGCAAACTTTCAAAAGAGGTACCTCCGCGCGGAGGAATTTCGCGAAGACAGGAAGAGAAAACAGTTGTTTCGCGCAAACAGCGGTGACAGCCCGTCGCATTACGCGCGAATAAGCGCCCTAAGGTCCTTGGAGCATGCGCTCGCTAGAACCGTTCCTGAAAATGAGCCTACGTACAAACACGGTCTAAGACGTTGTCGACGCTACTCAATTTGAGCCACAAAGCTCAATGCGCGCGGCTGCGACGTCGTAGCCTTGAAAGTTGATGATCTGGCGCCTGGCGGGTATGCGGCCGACCGCGCGACCGTCCGACAAAAGAAGACCGGCCGACCAGTCAAGTTTGAACTGACGGAATCGACCCGGCAGGCAATCGACGATTACCTGCGGCTGACGGGCAAGAAGTCGGGTGAATACTTGTTCACGGGCCGGTGGCCGAGTGGTCATATGACGACCCGCCAGTATGCCCGCCTCCTATCGCGCTGGCTCGCCGACATCGGATTGGACCCGCACTTTTTCGGCACGCATTCCCTTCGTCGGACCAAAGCGACCTTGATCTATCGACGTACCGGCAACCTGCGAGCCGTGCAGCTTCTTCTGGGACACACAAAGATCGAGAGCATCGTTCGATCTCGGCATCGAGGTCGACGACGCGCTCGCGATAGCCGAACAAGTCGACGTCTGACTTCGAGGACAGAGCAGACGCGCTCTGCGCTGCCCTTACAGACGGCTACGGGCCAAGAAGCGACATTGCCTTAGTCAGAAAGCCCGGCATTCCTGCGAAGGGTGCGATTAGTTGTAGCGCGCACGTTCGCGTGGAAACTATTGACCACTCTTGCCTTCAATTTCCACAATTGATTCACGCTATAGGAAGCACTCGCGCCGTCGCCGTTGCGGTTGCTATCACTTTTCCCTCTCTATCCCGGAGAGCGCCTTCTAAAAACAAAATATCACGACCACGGTGAGCAACGCGGCCCTCACCAAAAATCGGACCAGTTTTTCCGGGGCGCATAAAGTTCACTTTCAATTCGAGGGTTTGTGCCATTTGGGTACCACCGAGGAGAGCCATGGCAGCCGGTCCCATAGTGTCATCAAGCATAGCGCTCAGAAACCCGCCTTGTATCGTTCCAGCGGGATTTAAAAAACTTGCCTTACCGTCGAACTCAACTTGGATGGTCCCTTCATCAGGATCGATCTCAAGCAGCTTCCAACCGAGCAATTGTGCAGCTGGAGGTGCAGGTTGTCTCCCTTCGATCATGTCCCAGAACGGTCCGATGCGTTTTTCCTTCACTACGCTTCCTTCCGTTGGATCGCGGGCCCCAAAATCAGTCCTACCCCTAGTACAATGTTGCTGCCACCGTACTGTCAGCAGTCACGCCTCTACGGAGATGACTGCTTCAGGTCAAACTTTGCCCTTACAGGCTCAACGGATCGGTTCCGGTAGCCTCCTACAAGCCGACCTCAATCAGCTGTCCGCAATTGGCAGCAATGGCCCAAAGCGACTATGGAACGGCTTCCAAAAAGCAAGAGGCCGCCAACTGAGGTGGCGACATCAGAGCTGGCAGCTGAGCCCGTTCGAACTGTAGTTTAACGTTCCACGGTTTCGACACGATTACATCGGTGACACCGGTATACTGTCACGTAGGGCCAAGAGCCGAGGCTTCGCATCGCAGCAAGACACTGTAGCTCCTTTCCGCACGTTTTGCATGACCGTGTTTCGCCACGCTTCGGTTCGCCGCCGCTAACGCGAAACTTCGGCAGGAGTTCGGGATTCTGATCGATGTTCATCTGCAAAGCCTCGATGTAGCGGCGTCATTATGCAGCACGTACCGTGTCTAGAAATTTCCCGACTTCCGTCTTGAGCCGGATACTATCACCTGACAGCATTTGCGCTGCCGACAACACCTGAGCGGAGGCTGAACCAGTCTCAGTTGCTCCACGCTGAACGTCGGTGATGTTCGAGGAGACATGCATCGTGCCTTCGGCCGCCTGCTGCACGTTGCGGGCGATCTCTTGCGTGGCCGCCCCCTGCTCTTCGACCGCCGCCGCAATCGTCGAGGAGATCTCGGAAAGCCGTCCAATTGTGCTGCTGATCTCCTTGATTGCCCCGACTGACTCATCGGTCGCTGCCTGAATATCGCCGATCTGCTGACCGATCTCTCCAGTTGCCCTCGCGGTTTGCTCCGCAAGAGCCTTCACTTCAGAAGCAACCACAGCGAAACCCCGACCAGCTTCACCTGCTCGGGCAGCTTCGATTGTGGCGTTCAAAGCTAGCAAATTGGTCTGCCCGGCGATGGAGCTGATTAATTCAACCACATCTCCGATCCGCGCTGCGGCCTTCGACAATGACGCAACACGATCATTGGTTTTTCGCGCCTGGTCGACCGCGTCGCTAGCGATTCGGGCCGATTCCTGTACCTGCCGGCTGATCTCATTGACGGATGAACTCAATTCCTCCGTCGCTGAGGCAACCGATTGAACGTTAGTAGATGCCTCCTCCGAAGCCGTGGCGACCATCGTAGTAAGTTCCTGCGAACGTTCTGCCGTTGCGGTAAGCGTAGACGCGGAAGCCTCCAGCTCGGTAGAAGCGGATGATACCGTCTCGACGATCTCTCCGACGGCAGCTTCGAAATCCGCGGCCAGCCGGTGCATATCCGACTTACGTTGGATCGCGATGCGCCGCTCGATGTCTAGCTGCTCCTCGCGGTCGAACCCCAGCTTTGCCTGCATCGCCTGCACATTCCGAAGCGCCACACCGATTTCATCGTCCCGCTCAACGATAACCCGGCTTGTAAACACTCCCTGGGCAATCTTGGCCATGATACCGTTGAGCCGTCCCATCGGCCGGTCGATCGCGCGAATAGTCAAGAAACCAAGCCAAACGCAGAGCAGGATGCCGATCGTTAGCACTGCGAAAGCCAACCCGAGCACGGTCACGTACTGCCGTTCAGCGCCATCATGGAGCGCTTTGGCTTCCTTGACCTGGATAGCGACCAGCTTTTCCATGTCCAATTTTGCCGCACTGAACAACTCCTTGCCGCTACTGGCAAGCAATCCGGCAAGTTCGTCGTATTTGCGCTCACCCAGCAAAGCGAGCGCCGGCTTTATCGCCCCCTCGACGTAGGTCTTGCGCTTTTGTGCGAAGGACTCCGCAGATATCTTCTCTTCGGGCGTAAGGTAGGTTCCCATATACTCGGCCCACACCTTGGAGATGGCGTCGATATTACTGCCAACCCTGCTTTCGACGTCGCCTACCCCTTTTCCCAATCGACCGTTCGTCGCAGCGTCATACTGCGCGATCAAATTGTCCTTCATCCGATCGTTTATCTCGAACAATTGCGCTAAAGGGACCGCGCGATCTTCGTACATTGATTTCATTTGGATGTTGCTGTCACGTGTCGACAGAACGCCGGCGGCTCCGATGACCAGCATAAAGATGGCTTGTGCGGCGATCAGCGTTTTTAAGCGCGCGTTCAGCGTACGCGTGAACCAAGCAATACGATTGGCCCATGTACGGCGGCGGATGACGCCGGCATTGACTGTATAGTTGCTGGCCTTCTTGTGGCGCAGCAGTTCGTAAACACGCTCCGCCTCGGCGCGTTGGTCCGCCGGCAATTTTGAGCGGATGGACATGAATCCACTGATCTTGCCGCCCTCCCAAATCGGCGTTGCACTGGCTAGCACCCAATAAAAATCACCGTTCTTGCGGCGGTTTTTGACTGCACCAACCCACGGCTTTCCGGCCTTCAACGTCGTCCAGAGATCCTCGAACGCCTCCGGCGGCATGTCTGGGTGACGGATTATGTTGTGCGGTTGACCCATCAGTTCGTCGTCACTGAAACCCGACGCCTTCACGAATTGCTCGTTAAAGTAAGTGAGCCGCCCCCTCGCGTCGGTCTTTGACACGATTAGTGTCTCATCGTGTATCAGATACTCAGTGTGGGTGACGGGGAGGTTTGTGCGCATCAGAGTGTCTCCAGGCAAGCGCGATCAACCGTGATCGAGCTTCGCGTAACCCGCGTGCCGCAGTTATGCCTTATTAAGATTGAGGCCGCCCTAGTCCTGAGAGCGCCAGCTCGCTCGATTCGTGCCATCACGATGACGCCGATTGTACGCGTACCTAAAAGCCCGTGGCCTCCCGGGATAGCGACAAACACGAATCACAACTATAAGAGGCTGCCAGACTGCGGACGCAACGTATGGGCAATCGGAATGAAGAAGGCAGTTATTGAGGCGCCGGTCGAAACCGAATGCCTGATCGATCGCATCACCGAGATGGGTGCGCGGCTCCATTTGCCTAGCTCCTGCGATATCCCGATCGAGTTTCTGATCAGGATCGAAGGCGAACTGGCTGCCCGATATTGCGCCGTAGCGAAGCGGAAGCCTGGTAAGACAGAAGTATATTTTGTCTAGCTGCAGTCGTTGCGGTTATAATCAGCGCATCCTTCGGAAACAACACGCTTCCAAATGCGGCTCGTGATGGTCTGCGCATATCCCGAATAGCCCACTCGATGACTCCGAGCTCTTGGTCAAACTGACGTCGTCTGCACGGTCCGCGGTAGCAATCTAAGCAACGTCGTGACGGCATTGCACAGCATGCGTACTAGATCGAAAAGCGCAATGGTGACACCTCATCGGGCAATCCACTGCGCGTCTAGACCAAATCAGCAGTGCTAAAATGAGATAAAGCCTCCGTTGTCGGTTTGGGTATCCAGCGCCGCTGAATGACGCTCTCCCGAACGCTTGCTGACGTTGCTCATTATAGTCCTTCCTAACTTTGCGGGTTCGATTCGGAAGCCGACGAGAAGGTGGTTCTGTTGACCTGGCGTATTTTGAGCATTCACGTCGTATTCGGAGCATCGCTAGCATCTGGCCCGACCAATCCATTGGCCGCGACATACTGCAGCACGGGATTGGCAGTTTACCGTATTGTCCTCTTTGCAATTTTGGGTGTGTCATATATCCGACGCGATTCGCCGGAATGCGCCAACTTTTGGATTTTGAAATCTCCATGGACGATTGTCTTCTGCAATGAAGCAGCCGAGAATGCTGGAAAATTATCCGGCGGTTGATACGCGCGATCGGGACGTTGCGCGCGACCAGCTATTTTCCATCTATGGGGCAGATTGTGCGGAGCTCAAGGACGAGCCAGCAAACATCCTTCTCCATGCCAATCACCTGCAGCTAAAAGAGATCGCGGTTAGCTACTGCGAGTACGGCACGGACGCGCATGTCGAGTTTCCAGAAGCGAGTTTTGTCCGCCAGTTGTTCAAGATCAGCGGGACCGCCCAAGCAGCGGCGGATAACCGGATTTACGACATCTCCTCACAGCAATGGACCGCGCTAATCTCGCCTGGGCGGCGCTTCTGCTTGACGACGGCTCCTGTCTATCAGCAGCTCGTTTTACGGCTTGAGCAAAACGCATTGCAGCGCGCAGTCCACTCTCTGGTCGGTGAGGATTTGGATACCGAATTAGTTTTCGATGATGAGGTCGACTTGGATTCTCCGGCCACACGAAGCCTTCGGAGACGCGTGCTCTTCTTTGCCAGCGAATTTGACGTCATGGGGGACGTTTTTTCCGAGCTTGCTGCTGCGGAGATTGAACGGACTTTGATTGTCAATTTTCTAATTTGCCATCGCCATAACTTTACGCATTACTTCCTGCGGAAAACTCCTGATGCAAGTGCGTCGATTGTCCGGTGCGTCGAGGAATATATCGAGGCGAACTGGGACAGTCCGCTCGATGTCGAGAAATTGGCTTCAGTAGCCAATATCAGCGCGCGTAGCGTTTTCCGCCAATTTCGCAAGAGTCGCGGGTATTCGCCCTTGATGTTTGTCAAGAAGGTCAGGCTACAGAAAGCGAACGCCCTCTTGCGTGCCGATCCGAATAC
>CADEDX010000293.1 GCA_902826195.1 uncultured Bradyrhizobium sp.
TCCATGCGTCAAATGAGGTTGTTAGGGATGAAGTGGCAGGCTAAAAGCCCGGTTGTTGCAGTGCCGCAAATTTAGCGCGATTAGACGTCACAGACCCTGTAACCCCTTCAGAACCGGACGGCGCTCACGCGACAAACTCGCGCGTCTTGCGTGATGCCTTTTGGATAAACTTGGGATGGTAACGCGATGAATATCGGTAAGCTCCGCATCTCCCGCCGCACCGCCACCATTGCCGTCGCTTTCGCCGGCCTGGTGTCGCTGGCGATCGGCGCCCATGCCGCGCTGAACAAGCGTTCGCTCGACGCCGCCAAGGCCATCGGCACCGAGCAGACCGGCTCGGTCGGCAGCACCACCAGCCGGGTCGCGCTGGTGATCGGCAATGGCCATTATCCGGATGCGTCGGCGCCGTTGTCCCAGCCCATCAACGATGCCCGCGGCCTCACCGCCGCGTTGCGCGCGAAAGGATTTGACGTCGACGTGGTCGAGGACGCCACCAAGGACGACATGGCCCGCGCCATCGTCCGCATGAAGGCCAAGATCAAGCCGGACACCGTGGCGATGCTGTTTTTTGGCGGCTATGGCATCCAGGTCGGCCGCGAGAGCTTCATGATCCCGGTCGATGCCGCGATCTGGAAGGATTCCGACGTCCGCCGCGACGGCGTCAGCATCGAGCAGGTGCTGGACGCGATGACCGAGAAGGGCGCCAAGGCCAAGCTCGTCGTCGTCGATGCCTCCCGCCGTAACCCCTATGAGCGCCGCTTCCGCTCCTATTCTCACGGCCTCGCCCCGATATCCACGCCGGACAACGCGCTGATCCTGACCTCGGCGACGCCTGGCAAGGTCGCCGATGACGGCAAGGGTCAATACAGTGTGCTGGTGACCGAACTGCTGAACAATCTGACTTCGCAATCCGGCGCCGCCAGCGCCTTCAACAAGACCCGCATCTCGGTCTCCCGCGCCTCCGACGGCGAACAGGTGCCGCAGGTTTCATCGTCGCTGATGGAAGACGTCCGCATCGGCGGGTAGCGCAAGCTTCCTCACCACGGTCGTCCCTGCGAACGCAGGGGCCGATACCGCGTGATCCATCGATAAGTGCGCGGTTGGTTGTAGCTCTGCTGTGTACAACACCGCTGCTGCTTGCTGAACCAAAGCCGTCGAACCAGTGTGCCCTTCACCCCTGCCGCGGCGTATGGGTCCCTGCGTTCGCAGGGACGACACCTGCAGCGCCCGCCTACTTCGTATCCGCGCTCGCCGTGACTGCGCGTACGGGATCGCCTTCGCGCAACAGTGCGCCGGCGCGGGCGACGACGATGTCGCCTTCCTGCAGGCCCGAAGTGATCTCGACCTGTCCGGCCGACATCAATCCTGTCTCCACCCGCCGCGTTTCGACGCGGGCGCGGCGCACCACCTGCACCACGGTGCCGGCGGAGCCGTAAAGGATGGCGGTGAGCGGCACCGAGACGCCGCAGCTCTGTCCGGTCTTGATCTGCGCGCGGCCACTTGAATTCACCAGCAAGCGGCGGTTGGTGGTGATACCGAGGAAGACCTGTGCGAGCTGGCTGTTCGGCTCCACCGTGGTCGACAGCCGCCGCACCCTGCCGTCGACCTCGCCGGCGCCGATCACCTTGATCCGCGCGGTCTGGTTGACCTGCAGCTTTTGGATGTCACGGGTCGGCACCATGCCGACCAGGTCGAACTCGCCGCGTGCGATGATCGAGAACAGCGCCTCGCCCTTGCCCGACGCCATCGCGCCGACGGAGGCCGTCGCGGCCGAGATCACCCCTGCAACCGGGGCCTGCACCGAAATCTGCCCGCCCTCGGGCAGCGTCAGCCGGGCCATCACCTGGCCGGCGGTGACGTTGTCGCCCGCATCCACCATCACCTCGGAAACCTTCAGCCCCATCCGCTCGGGGCGCACCTGGTTCTCCTCGCGCGGGATGATGGTGCCGGAAACATCGACGATATTGGCAAAGCAGGCCTTTGCGGCCTTGAGCACGGTGACAGCCGCGCCCTTCGGCGCCGCCTCGTCCTCGGCGGCCTGCGAGGGGCCGGCCATCAAGCAAAATAGGCCAGCAGCGATCAGGGGGGCCAGTCTGGGCGAGAAATCGCGTGTACGGACGGTTTTCGGCATCAGTAAATCGTTCCCGGTTTCGGTCTCAACCGATACCAGAAGGCCCGCATCCGCGCCAAGCGCCATGATGTCCCCCCTTCGCCCCGCCGGCGGTTGACGCCGGCGCTGCCGGGAGCGGCCAGCGGAGCGGCGGCGAGTTCGTCGGCTCGGGCGATATGTTCGGCGATCGCGGAATTGACCGACGCGGCATGGCTGAGCGGCAGCATGTGGCCGGCGTCTGGCAGGTGGCGGACCTCGGCGCCGTCGATGATCTCGCCGAGCCGCTGCACGATGCGCTGGGTGACATAGGGCGATGTTCCTCCCGACAACAGCAGCGTCGGAACCCGCAGCGAGGCGGCTGCTTCCGCGACGTTTTCCTCGGCGAACGCTGCCTGGAAATCGAATGCCAGCTTGTGCGCGCGTTCGATCATGCGCGCCCGTGCGCCCTCCGTCATCGGGTCCTGCGGGGCGGACCCGGCCCAGAACGCCATGAACTGGTCGATCGCCTCGAGCACCGATCCGTTCCAGATGTCCTCGGAAACGTCGCGCGCGACCTGCGCGAAGCGCGCATGGAGCCTGCGGTCCGCCTCGCTGTCGCACAACAGCGTCGGCAGCACCGGCTCGATCAGCGTCAGGCTGCGCAAACGGTGCGCGAACGGAAAACGGGTTGCGATCGCGAACGCGATCGCACCGCCATAGGAATGGCCGACGAGATGGATCGGCCCCTCCGCATCGTTGAGCGTGTCGCCGATAGCGCGGATCTCTTCGGCGAGCGTCAGCGGCAGGTCCAGCGCGTAGCCATTGGCGCCATAGCCCGAAATATCCGGCGCGAAAAACCGGTGGCTGCGCTTGAGTTCGTCGCCGAGCGCCTTCCACTGGCGGCCCGAGCCGAGCGAGCAATGCAGCGCCACCACGCAGGCTTTTTCGCGCGTCGCCCGCGGCCTCTCAAACACATTGGAAAAGTCGGTCATGGCATAGTTCCTGGCGGCATTCCTGATTTTGATCGGACGTGGCGGCGGGCCGGGTGAGCGGCCGCGCCCGATGTTGAAGGAAGCGAATGCTTCACTGCTTTGTGATGACGACCTCGAGATATTCGCTCGGTACGACCATGGTGCCGTCGCCGGAACGGTTCATCCGCACGATCAGCGCATGCAGATCGTTGTGCAGCTCTTCCTGCTTGGCGGGCTCGAGGGCGGCGAACGCTTTCAGCACCGGGCCGTAATAGGTCTTGAACACGTCGAGGAAATGCGACGGCGAGCGGTAGCGGAACTTGAACAGGCGCGATTCGGTCCGGATCGACCGTGCGCCGGCGTCGAACATGTCATGCAGCCGCGCGCTCGTGCCCCACATCGCCGGCGATCTTGTGCCGGCCGGCGGCGGCAGATGTTTGCCGAGCGTCTTGAACACCTGTCCGATAAAGCCGTCCGGCGTCCAGTTGGCGAGGCCGATCTTGCCCTGGGGCTTGCAGACCCGCACCAGCTCGGTCGCGGCGCGCTCCTGGTTCGGCGTGAACATGACGCCGAAGGTGGAGATCACGTTTTCAAAACTGTTGTCGTCGAACGGCAGGTTTTCCGCGTCCGCTTCCCTGAAATCGATCTGCCAGCCTTCCGCCGCGGCGCGCGCGCGGCCGCGTTCCAGCAGCGCCGGCACATAGTCGGTCGACGTGACGTCGCACCAGCGCCGCGCCGCGGCGAGGCTCGCCATGCCGTTGCCGGCCGCGACATCGAGCACTTTCGAGCCGGCCTTGAGATCGAGCGCCTCGCACAGCTCCTCGCCGACGATCTGCAGCGTCGCGCCGACGATGGCGTAATTGCCCGACGACCACGCCGCCTGCTGACGCGTCTTGAGAGCGAGGAGATCGGGGGCGGGATCAGCCTGAGTCTGGGTGGCTGCGGTCGCGGTCTGGGCGGCCATCGGTGTCTCCTGCGGTGTCATGCGGCCACGGAATGGGCCTGCGATGAACCGAACATCGCCCCGATAGGACCCAAAGACTCTGATGGCAGGCTGATTTTGCCTTGAGACGATCCTTATTTTTCAGTGAGATTCTTTGATTTGTGAGCTGGCGCACACTTTTGCGCGAAGAGATTGGCTCTAACGCTGTCTGCGTGTGGGATGAAAGCGTGCGGGACGAAGCGGCCGAAGACGATTTCCGGTGCGAAGCTGATGATGATGAACGAACAGGATGACGCCGTGCAATTTCATTTTTCCGACCATGTGCTTGACGTCAAGCTGCGCGAATTGACGCGCGGCGGTGAAAGCGTGGCGGTCGAGCCGCAGGTGTTCGATCTTCTGGTTCATCTGATCGAGAACCGCGACCATGTCGTCACCAAGGACGATCTGATCGAGACGGTGTGGGACGGCCGCATCGTCTCCGAATCTACGCTGACGAGCCGGATCAACGCCGCGCGCCGCGCGGTCGGCGACAGCGGCAAGAACCAGGCGGTGATCCGCACCATCGCGCGAAAAGGCTTTCGCTTCGTCGGCGACGTGCAGAAGCTGCGCAACGGCGAGGCACAAACCGTCGCGGCCCCGGCGCTCGACTTCACCGGTGAGCCGTTGCACAAGCCGTTCCCGGCGCTCGACCGCGCGGCAATCGCGGTGCTGCCGTTCGTCAATCTCTCGGGCGAAGCGGAGCAGGAATATTTTTCCGAAGGCATCAGCGAGGACATCATCACCGCGCTGTCGAAGCTGCGCTGGTTCTACGTGATCGCGCGCAATTCCTCCTTCGTCTACAAGGGCAAATCCGTTCATCATCAGGCGATCGGCGAGGATCTCGGCGTCGGCTATGTCGTCGAGGGCTCCGTGCGCAAGGAGGGCGACCACGTTCGCATTGCCGCCCAACTCGTCGACGTCGCCACCGGCAGTCATCTCTGGGCGGAGCGCTACGACCGCGCGCTCGCCGACGTGTTCGCGGTGCAGGACGAAATCACCCAGGCGGTGGTCGCGGCGATCGAGCCGCAGCTCTACGCCGCCGAGAATTTCCGCGCCCGTCGCAAGGCGCCCGACAACATGGACGCGTGGGGCCTGGTGATGCGCGCGCTGTCGCATTACTGGCGTGTGACGCGGCAGGACAATCTGGTGGCGCAGGCGCTGTTGGAAAAGGCGATCGCCGTCGATCCCGCCTACGGCCAGGCGCTCAGCCTGCTTGCCGCCTGCCACACCTTCAGCGCCCATATGGGCTGGGAGGAGATGTCGAAAGCCGTTCCGGTGGCGGAGCGCGCGGCGCTGGCGGCGATCGTCGCCGACAGCGAGGACGCGTGGGCGCATTATGCGCTCGCCAGCGTGTATCTGTTCTATCGGCGTTTTGACGATTGCCTCGCCGAATTTGAACTGGCGCTGCGGCTCAATCCCAGTTTCTCACCCGCGCGCGGCCTCTATGGCGTCGCGCTGGCCTATCGCGGGCGCTGGGAAGAGGGCGATCGCGCCGCGCGCGAGGCGCTCAAATTGTCGCCGCGCGATCCCTTTGCCGCGATCTATTCCGGCGTCGCGGCCTATTGCCAGTATGTCGGCGGCAATTACGCCGAGGCGATCCGCCTGTCGCGCGAAGCACTGCGCCAGCGCACTGATTTTGTCGGCGCCCACCGCGTGATGACGGCCGCTCTCGGCATGGAAGGCGGCGCTGACGCAGCGAAAGCCGCGCTCGAGGGCCTGCACCGCACCCAGCCGAATCTCACGCTCGCCTGGCTCGCCAGCGAACTGCCGTTCGAGCACGATGCCGACAAGACGCATTACCTGGAAGGGTTTCGCCACGCGGGCTTGAAATAACTCCGCCCGATTGTGTGAAGTGCCTTTATTAGCTACACCAACTGCGTCGCCCCTGCGTTTCGCAGGGACGACATCGAATCTGTAGTTCGCGCATGTACTACGTTCGCATCCTTGCCAGCGGGCGGCGCCCGGCTCGCGGCTATTCTCAAGAACGTCTGGACGGTAAATCACAGCGGCCTGAAAGTCTTTGTCGGCGGCACCGTGCATTGTCGATGCTGCACTCGCTTTTCGCGGGAAAACCATCGTGGAGAAGAACAATGCCGTTGATTGAAGTTCACGTCATCGAGAACGTGTTCAAAGCCGAGCAGAAGCGCCAGATGATCGCCAAACTCACCGACGCAATGGTGTCGATCGAGGGCGAGGCGATGCGCGGTGTCACCTGGGTCAAGATTTACGAAGTCGCGAGCGGCGACTGGGGCATCGGTGGCCAGCCGCTGACCACCGAAGCCGTGAAGGCGCTCGCGACCGGCCGCAAGGTGGCCTGACGCGACGTCGACGCAACATCGTCGGCAGGCGCATCCTGCCGGCCGTGCGGCGCTTCGCCTTGATATTTTGATCTTTCATCCGGCCTAAGCCGGTGTCCGCCGCGCCGTTGAAAATGCGCGGTTGCTGCCACCATGCTGGCAGCAGCCGTTCGGTAGAACGGCGAGTACACCGCGTTCCGGCCATTCATTGAAGA
This sequence comes from uncultured Bradyrhizobium sp., assembly GCA_902826195.1. Taxonomy (GTDB): domain Bacteria; phylum Pseudomonadota; class Alphaproteobacteria; order Rhizobiales; family Xanthobacteraceae; genus Bradyrhizobium. The sequence continues at coordinate 6,555 of CADEDX010000293.1, forward strand.
ACACAGCCATGACCCTCCTGACCGTCATCCCGACTTCCACTTCCAGGCCATTGACCTGGCGAACCGCCCTCCTTCTGGCGCGCAGCCGCCGCCTCGCCAACCGCTTCCTCGCCGCCGTGATCGCCCGTCACGAGCGCCACGCCACCCGCGTCGCGATGCACCGCCTCGACGACCGCCAGCTCAAGGACATCGCCATGGTCCGCACGCAGATCGACTCGCGGCTGGAAGAGCTGGCCCAGACACGGGCAAGGATGCAGCAGCCGGGGTGGCATTGAGGGGGCATCCGTTCAAGAGCGTTTGGTCAGGAAGTGCCGCGCCAGGCGAAGCGCGCTTCCAGCAGGAAGACGAGGCCGGCTATGAGATTGTTCGTTGGAGGCTGCTCATGACAAAGCCTTCCGCGGATTTTCGTCGACGAACTCCCAACGCGCCGGATTGTCGTCGACATAGCGACGGATGCGGTTCAGCGCGTCTTCGTCGCGTATTTATGTGTTCATGATAGTTGCGTTGCCAGAGCCGGCCGCGGAATTCCGGCCAGCCTTTGGCTTTGACGCCGCCGATATAGCCGGTCGTAGCCAACGATTTGAACGCGCCAACGATATCGCCCAGCCTGACGCGGGCGCCCACAAGGGGCGCCCCTACGGTCGACGGTTGCGTAGGGGCGACTCTCGTGGTCGCCTCTTTCGCATCGCCATCCGGCGACACAAGGATGCCGTGCAGATGATTTAAATGATCGATTTCGACGCTCGAAAACCGTGCCGCGATGCTGTCCCACAGTGTTGTCACCATCTGCCCGGCCTCGCTGAGGCGCATTGCACTACGACATCGCCGAACAGGCAGCCCGGTCCTGCGTGCAGATGGTTACGAAATATGCACCGGCCACGCTGTAGTCGTAGCCCTTGAGGCGAAGGCTGCGGCGGCGATGAATGGTCGAATGGCGCATCATCGTCCTCGGCACTACCGTCGCGTTACTTAGATCTGTCCGCAACGGCCTCGAAGCAAGGGCCGGTTCACCTTACACCTTCAGCACTTCGCAATCTTGCATGACGTTGTTTTGCATATTTTAGTGCGACCCACCCCTACTGCATCTTCTTGCGTCGCGCCGCCGCCGCATCGACCACGTTGTCGACTTCCTCCCGCCAGCTCAGGATCTCCGCCGCCAGCACCGGATGGTTGAACCCTTTCAGGTTCAGGTCGTCGATCGGATTGCCTTCCACCCATTGTTCGACCATGCCGTAGACGCGGCGGCTGACAACGATCTGGTTGGGTTTGGCTTCGCTGCAGAGGCGGGAGGCGAGGTTGGTGACGCTGCCGATCGCGGCGTATTCCAGCCGCTGCTCGAAGCCGACCTGGCCGAGCGTCGCGTAGCCGAGCGCGATGCCGATGCCGAAGCCGAGATTGTGGCCGCGGTTGCGCCACTTCTCGGTCAGTTCGCCGATGGTGTCGCGCATCTCGACCGACATGCGGACGGCGCGCGCGGTGTGGTCGTGGAACTGGATCGGCGCGTTGAACAGGATCATCACGCCATCGCCGGCATCGCGGTCGAG
>CADEDX010000294.1 GCA_902826195.1 uncultured Bradyrhizobium sp.
GCGGGATGGATGTTTTCGGCGGTGAGGACGACGTAGAGCTGGCCGTCCTGCTCGATGACGTGGCCCTTGCGGATTGAACTGGCGATAACTTTCAAGGCGATTTTCCTGAATTTCTGGCCCCGGCCAGTCCGGACATCGGCGTCCGTTCGGCCCAGAAGGCGGTTTCGGGCTGCAACATACTGATTTTGCCCGTTGATGCCAGCGTTTTGCCGCCCGATCGGGCGGAATGGCTAAGGGCCGTAATGGACCTATTTGCGGTGTTTATCGGCGGCTCCGGTCGGGGAATTCTAGCGCTTTGGCGTTGTGGCGGGCGAAATCGACAGGAATCGAGAACTGCCCGGTTTTCGTGTCGAAAGCGCAGCGCCAGCCGGTGATCCAAGGTCGCGGCCGGTCTTCGCCCTGCGAATCGAACGACAGCGTGAGCGCTATGTAGCGGCTGTCCGGCCAGCGCTTTCCTATCCCGGCGTAATTGTCGTCCATGCCCTGGAGCAGGTGCACCTGCTTGTGGTTGAGCGAGTCGCTGTCTCTGGATGTTCGGTGCACCTTCCGCGCCACTGGCTGGCTGAAAAAATAGTCCCAGGCCATGTCACCCAGGGGCTTTGGCGTCGCCGGTGAAAATCGATCGCCAGCCCTCCGGTAGAGAAACAGCGTGTGATAGCCCCCGCCAAGCTTTTGCATCCGCACCAGCCACTGGCTGTCGTGGGTGAAGCGGAATCCGGCGGGGTAGCCGGCAAGGTCGCTGTCTTCGCCGGGGTTCAGCAGCGTGCCGTTCTGATGTTTCTGGTCGAAGGTCCAGAATTGGTAGACGAGGTCGTCGTCGTCCTTCTTCCTCGAATATTGTTCGACGCCTATCTGGCCGTCGGGCGCGGTGAAGGTGAGCTCGGCGTCCGGCAGGCGCGTCCATTCGCTGGCAGGGTTTTCCGCGCGGACCGGCGCTACGGTGACCAGCGCCAAAAAGAGAATTGTCGTGCTTCCAAGCCAGCCGCCAGACATGCCCGTATCCCGTTGTAAATTCTGGCCATTGGACGGCCGGGCCGGCCGAAAGGTTCAGCCCGCGGAGGGGTAGGCGGAATGGACAAGCGAAGCGGGTTTCGCCATGACAGGGCGGTTAGCGCGGGATCTTGCCATAGCGCTTTGGCGCCTGAGGGAAAGTCGAACCATTTCAATGCTGCTTCCATATTCCTTGAAGGCCGTTTGGGGCTCGGCGAAGGGCGCTTCGCGGCTACGTGAGGCGCCTTGCTGATGGCCGGGTTGGATCAGCCGTCGCCCTGGTGGTCGCCGGCGCGGCATGCCGACCGGAAGCCGTTCCTGACGGCGCGGGGCGCGATCACGCGGGCGGTGCGGGCCTGGTTCGAGGAGCAGGGGTTTGCCGAGGTCGAGACCGGCATCCTGCAGGTCTCGCCGGGCAACGAGATCCATCTGCATGCGCCGCGCACCGAACTCACGCGTGGCGACGGCGCGCGGGCGACGCGCTATTTGCGCACGTCGCCTGAGTTCGCCGCCAAGAAATTGCTCGCCACCGGCGAAGCCAGAATATTCGAGTTCGCACGCGTGTTCCGTGACCGCGAGCGGGGCGATCTGCATCTGCCGGAATTCACCATGCTGGAATGGTATCGCGCGCAAGCGAGCTACGATGAGGTCATGGCCGATACCATCGTCGTGATCGCGCATGCGGCGCAGGCGACCGGGATCGGCCGGTTTTCGTTCCGCGGCAAAACGGCCGATCCTTTTGCAGAGCCCGAAATGTTGACCGTCGCGCAGGCGTTCGAGCGCTTTGCGGGAATCGATCTTTTGGCCACCATCCGCAATGGCGCAGGCGACCGTGCGTCGCTTGCGGCAGCGGCGCGCGGGCGCGTACGGATCAGCGATGACGACACCTGGTCGGATATTTTCAGCAAGGTGCTGGTCGAGCATGTCGAACCCCATCTGGGGCAGGGGCGTTTGACCGTACTGTTCGAATATCCGGCGCCGGAGGCGGCGCTGGCGCGAACCAAGGCCGCCGATCCGCGGGTTGCCGAACGGTTCGAGGTCTATGCCTGCGGCGTTGAACTGGCCAACGGGTTTGGCGAGCTGACGGACGCGGCCGAGCAGCGCCGGCGCTTCGAGTCTGACATGGACGAGAAGCAACGGCGCTACGGCGAGCGCTATCCGCTCGACGAGGAGTTCCTCGCCGCCGTCGCCGCGATGCCACCGTCGAGCGGCGTGGCGCTCGGTTTCGACCGGCTGGTGATGCTGGCGGCTGGTGCGCTGCGCGTCGATCAGGTGGTATGGACGCCGCCGGCGGGAGAGACGTAGACAGGGCGATGAACAAGATCGATCCAAAACTGTTGGCGACGCTGCGGCAACCCGCCGACCTCGTCGCGCGCGGCCTGGCGAAGGCAGCCGATCTGGCCGATCTCGAACGGGTCGCGGCGCGCTATGCGGTCGCCGTGACGCCCGAGATCGCCGGCCTGATCGACACTGAAAATCCTGACGATCCGATCGCGCGTCAGTTCATTCCGAGCGCGCTGGAACTGGTGGGCGCGCCGGGCGAAAACGCCGATCCGATCGGCGACGACGCCCATTCGCGGGTTCCCGGCATCGTCCACCGCTATCCCGACCGGGTGCTGTTCAAGCTCGTGCATGTCTGCGCGGTGTATTGCCGGTTCTGCTTTCGCCGCGAAATGGTAGGTCCCGGCAAGGAAAGCGCGCTGTCGAAGGCGGCCTATCGCGACGCGCTGGACTATATAAGCGGGCATCGCGAAATCTGGGAAGTGATCCTGACCGGCGGCGATCCGCTGATGCTGTCGCCGCGGCGGCTGGCCGAGATCATGGCGGATCTCGCAGCCATCGATCACGTCAAGATCGTCCGCATCCACACCCGCGTGCCGGTGGCGGCGCCGGCGCGCATCGATGCGGACATGGTCGCGGCATTACGAGTCGCCGGCGCGACTACCTGGATCGCCGTCCATGCCAACCATCCGCGCGAATTGTCGGATACGGCGCGCGCAGCCTGCGCGCGGCTGGCGGACGCCGGCATTCCGCTGGTCAGCCAGACCGTGCTGCTGCGCGGCGTCAACGACCATGCGGCTGTGCTGGAAGCCCTGATGCGCGCCTTCGTCGAGAACCGGATCAAGCCGTATTACCTGCATCATGGCGATCTGGCGCCGGGGACGGCGCATCTGCGCACCAGCATCGCGGAAGGTCAGGCGTTGATGCGCCGCCTGCGTGGTCGCGTCTCCGGCCTGTGCCAGCCGGAATATGTGCTGGATATTCCCGGCGGCCATGGAAAGGCGCCGATCGGCCCGCATTATTTGTCGCAGGACCATTCGCAGGGATGTGAACCGGACCATGACAAAATTGGGTATCGTGTCACGGACTATTGCGGCGACGTCCACCTATATCCGCCGAAGCCGTGAGCGGCGATGGTGGAGGACGGCGAGGGCAAGCAGGAGCCGCCGGAGGAAAAGGGCCATCGCGGCGTTGAGACTGCCGTATTGCTCGGCTTCTTCGGGGTGCTGGTGGCGGCCGGAATCTGGTTGCTTGGCACGATGGCCGATGTACGAAAGGCGAAGGACTGCGCCGGTCAGGGTCGCCGCAACTGCGCGACGATCGACGTGCCGGCGCGATGAGAGAGAAAGAAACGGGAGAACAGACATGCGAACGACGATCCTCTCGATGGCACTGGTCGTCCTGATCGGCGGGGCGGAGGCGTTGGCGCAGGGCTCCTCGTCGGTTCAGAAGAATTCCGGCGGTAGCGGCGCGGGCATGCAGGCGCCAGTCGGTCATCGGCAGCCGCGCCCGAGCGACCTGCCGAACCAGAAGAACCTGAGCGACCCAAGCACGCCGACCAAGGAAGACCTGGCGCTCGACCGCAAGATCAAGAGCATCTGCCGCGGCTGCTAGCCCTGCTCCTGCCGACATGAAGGCCACGAGCGTCCGGGACGCCTTGCGCTCTAGCGCGGGCGTTACGGTCGAAAGGTGACGCAAGCAGCCCCGCAGGCGGCTCGACTCAAAATATCGAAAACAACCCCATGCAAAGTAGAAAAGCGGGGCTGTATATTGCGAAGAAATATATTTTGATTCAATGGTTTGTATGGTTTTTCGGTCCTAATAGTCAAGATCCGACAAGAATGTCGTGTTGACGATTTCGGACTCGGACTCTCGCCAGTCCTTCAACAAGGCCGCGCGCGTCCGACGGTGCGTTGCCGCGTCCGATGTCGTGCATGTCACGGCATGATGATCGACGCCGGAAATCTCCAGCAGTGCATCGAAGCTGGCCTGGCGATCCTCGCGATTTTCGACCTCGGCGAAGTAAATGGTGTGGTCGAACTTTCCCATAGCCCAGCAAAATTGAACGTGATCCTGCTCGGCGGCACGGACGAAATTCGGTGCAAGCAGCGCTGCGATCAGCAGCAGTCGAGCGGTCGGGCCACTTCTGTTCGATATCTTTGGCATCATCGCAATTCCAAACCTTTCTGGGTGTGTCCGCACCGGTCGAGCGGGCCTCACCCTTGGCAGGAACCTATATTGCGATGCGACACGTCTTCGTGTGACGTACGCCACAGCCGGCGCAATTTTGCCCGAACACGCGGCGTGCCCGACGTGAGCAGGGCACGCCGGTCGCGCGCCCTGCCTCGTTATCTCCGGCCGGCTACGCCGAACGTTCCGCCGCCACCTTGCTTGACGGTGCCTTCCGCCGCTTGGCCACCGCATCGGCCAGCACGTTCAGGGCTGATACCGTCGTATCCCAGTCGATACAGCCGTCGGTGATGCTCTGGCCGTAAACGAGAGGCTTGCCCGACAAGACGTCCTGGCGGCCGGCGACGAGGTTGCTCTCGATCATGACGCCGGTGATGCGCTGCTCGCCGTTTGAAATCTGCTGCGCGATGTCGGCGACCACCAGCGGCTGGTTCTTCGGCTTCTTCGAGCTGTTGGCGTGGCTGGTGTCGATCATCAGCCGTGGCGCGACGCCGGCGCGGACCAGTTCGCGGCACGCGGCCTCGACGCTGTCGCGGTCGTAGTTCGGCTGGTTGCCGCCGCGCAGGATGATGTGGCAGTCCTCGTTGCCGGTGGTCGCGGCGATCGCCGAACGTCCGCCCTTGGTCACTGCCATGAAATGGTGCGGATGCGAGGCGGATTTCACGGCGTCGGCGGCGATGCGGACATTGCCGTCGGTTCCGTTCTTGAAGCCGACCGGGCAGGAGAGGCCGGACGCGAGCTCGCGATGGATCTGGCTCTCGGTGGTGCGCGCGCCGATCGCGGCCCACGCCATCAGGTCGGCGATATATTGCGGCGTCGTCATGTCGAGGAATTCGGTGCCGGCCGGCAGGCCGAGATTGTTCACGGCCGACAGCACGTTGCGCGCCAGCCGCAAGCCCCTGTTGATGTCGAAGGAGCCGTCGAGGTTGGGATCGTTGATCAGCCCCTTCCATCCCACGGTGGTGCGCGGCTTCTCGAAATAGACCCGCATCACGATCTCGAGGCGGTCGGCGAGCTTTTCGCGCAAGGCGGCGAGGCGCTCGGCGTATTCGACGGCGGCCACGGGATCGTGCACCGAGCAGGGACCAACCACGACCAGCAGGCGGTCGTCGGTGTCGTTCAGGATGGCATGGATGGCGTTGCGCGCCGCCATCGCCACCCGGGTCGCGGTCAAGGTGCGCGGGATCTCGCCCATCACCTCCTGCGGGGTGCTCAGTTCTTTCAGTTCGCTAATTCGAAGGTCGTCGGTGGTGCTCAGCACGGCTATGGCTCCTTTTTGTGTAAGAACCTGCCGGCCAAAAAAAGCCGCCAGGGTCTGGCGGCTGTTCGGATGTCTTGGCTTCAATTCGTCAGATTGAGCGCGATCCTCCCACCGCCAGCGAGCTGTCGCAGCTAAAATACCAATAGCTGTTGGCGGCGATCATGATCATGGCCGGCTCTATAGCGCAGCGGCTGGGGCTTGTCACCCCCTGGAGCCTTTTCCGTTCCGGTTGCATCGGAACGGGCTCCAGGTTCTGGTTTGACGCGTTTTCTTGAAGCGAACCGGTTCCCGCCCCGGATCAAGTCCGGGGCAGGCTTTCGCTTGAAAACGCTCTCTAATTCAGCCGGGCTCTCAGGACGCCTTGCGGGCGGCGAGGGCCATGCCGACCAGCGACGCGCCGCCGAGCACGAGATTGATCCCGACCAGGAGGCCGATCGCCCATTGCGACGAATCCGGGAGACCTGCGACGATGATGAACGCGATCACGAGGTCCATGACGCCCGACATCACGAGCCAGCCCCAGCGCTCCGACAATTCGCGGCGGTGCTCCAGCGCATACATGATGGTGACGACGCCCTCGGCGAGGAAATAGGCGCCGACCACGAGGGTGAGCGTGAAGATGCCCTGAACGGGGTTGGCGAGCAGCATGCCGCCGGCCAGCACGGCGAGCGCCGCCGAAAACAGCGACCACCAGAAGCCCGGCATCTGCCGCGCCCAATACGTGGCGAACAGCCCGACGACGCCGGTGATCAAAAACATCCAGCCGAGAAAGATGGCGGTGGCAAGGCTCGCCAGCGGCGGCACCACCATCGCAGCCAGCCCGAGCAGCGCGAGCACGATGCCCTCGAACAGGAAAGCCTTCCAGTGCTCCTTCACCGCGGCATTCATTTTGGATTGCAGTTTGGCGATGTCCGGAGGGTTGTCTTGGGGATTTTCTTGGGGAAGGGTCACTGGAAACTCCCGATGCATTGCCGTGCTGAAGCTTCAATATAGCCTGTCCGCCGTTCGATTGCAGGATTTGTTCGACGGCATCTTCAGCGAAATCAACGACGGAGTGTCGATGTTCAGCCCGAATGGATTGCTTGGCTACGAGAGCTGGCAGATTGGCTATTGGCTGGCGTTCCGTCGCTCGCGTGCGAAAACTCAGGTTGACGAGTTCAATCTCGCGATCCTGCTCATGAATCCATCAAGCGGCCCGAACGGAACTTAAGAACTTGCCGACCTCTAGCCTCAAACGATTGCTGTCTTGCGACAGAGACTGAGCAGCCGATAACAGCTGGGACGACGCCGAACCTGTTTCGCTTGCCCCTTGCTGTACGTGGGTGATGTTGGATGAGACCTCGTGCGTGCCGTGGGCGGCCTGCTGCACGTTCCGGGAGATCTCCTGTGTGGCTGCACCTTGCTCTTCAACAGCCGCAGCAATAGTTGATGAGATTTCCGAAAGCCGCTCGATAGTTCCACTGATCTGCCGGATTGCTGCAACCGATTCATCCGTTGCGCCCTGGATAGACGTAATCTGTTGGCCGATTTCGCCGGTCGCCTTCGCGGTCTGCTCCGCAAGCGCTTTTACTTCAGAGGCTACAACAGCGAAGCCGCGTCCGGCATCGCCTGCACGTGCTGCCTCAATAGTAGCATTCAGCGCCAGCAGATTGGTTTGGCCCGCGATCGTGTTAATCAATTCGACGACGTCTCCAATCCGAGATGCAGCCTTCGAAAGTGTGCCAACGCGCTCATTGGTGGCGCGAGCCTGCTGCACGGCCTCGCTGGCGACCCGTGCCGACTCCTGAACTTGTCGGCTGATCTCGTTGATGGAAGATGACAGCTCTTCGCTTGCCGAAGCCACCGACTGGACATTCGTGGTGGCTTCTTCGGAGGCCGACGCAACCATCGTCGTCAGCTCTTGCGAACGCTCCGCAGTTTTTGTCAGCGTCGAAGCGGATGCTTCAAGCTCGGTCGACGCTGTGGAGACCGTCTCGACGATTTCTCCGACAGCACTTTCAAAAGCGTCAGCCAACTCGTGCATATCGTGCTTGCGCTGCTCGGCGGCCAACTTATCCGCCTCGGCCTGCGTGGCCCGCATCCGCTCAGTCTCGATGGCGTTCTCCTTGAACACCAGCACTGCACCGGCCATCTTGCCGATCTCGTCCTTTCGGTCAGTGCCGTCGACAGCAACCGTTCCGTCTCCGTTGGCAAGCCGCCTCATGATCTCGGTCATCGCCGAAATAGGCTTCGAAACACTCGCGATGATCAGAAGACCCATGATGGTACACAAAGTGGCGGCCAGCGCGAGCGCAGCAAAAATCCATAAACGTGCAGAGCGGTAAACTTCCGCACCCTTATCTGCCTCTTTCTTCCCTTCCTCTACATTGAAC
>CADEDX010000295.1 GCA_902826195.1 uncultured Bradyrhizobium sp.
AATCTGCCGTATCGATATGTTGCTCGTTTTCCGGCACCGGAAAACGCGTATGCTCGATATTTGCCTCGATTTCCTGCGTATCGATGTGGGTCAAGCTTACGCCGAAGCGCTCGCGGACAAAGAGTTTGGATCGCGCGACGTGATACGGGGTCAGGCTTGCGTCGGTGGCGCCTGCGGAAATCGACACGAGCTGGCCGTTTTCGCCCGAAACATAATGTCCATCACGGTCGCCGCGGCATACTCCACGTACATATCCGATGTCGTGGCAGAGCAGGGATATCATGAAATGAAGCCAGTCGCGCGGCGTAACTCCGCCCTCACTGGTGTGCTTCCCGAGCAGGATCTCCTGACCGACCAACGTCACCATGATGGTGTGGTTCATGTCGTGATAAGCAGCGTCGCTATTGGCAATGTTCTCCAACGCGAGACGGCCAACGAAGCCGATGATGTCTGGATAGGCCGGCTCAAGAACGCCGTAGATTGTGCCGTACTTGTCCTTGAGCTCCCTGACAAACGCCTCAATGACGATTTCAGTGGGATTGAACATGGTCGCCTCGGCTGTACCGGTCCAGACTTTGATGCCGCGAACAGAAACTACCTCGATGTAGGCAGAGCATATTCGATTTCGCGTATCTCGGCTATTGGCCGATGGCGTGATTACATTCGGCAGGGACGATGACAGATGGCGCGTACTTCGTGACGATGGTCACTCCGCCTTGCTTGCTTCTTTCGCCGGCGGGCGCGCGGCGATGGCGGCACCGTTGCCAAAAATACTGGCGAGGCTTCGGGTGCGGCCGGTGTCGATGCTGACATAGGCGGTCATGCCAGCGCGCAACGGCGGCTCGCCGGGACGTTCGATCAACCGCAGCCGCACCGGCAGGCGCTGCACGACCTTGACCCAGTTTCCGGACGCGTTCTGCGCCGGCAGGATCGCGAACTCTGCGCCGGTGGCCGGGCTGATGCTTTCGACCTCGGCGTCCCAGCTGACGTCGGGATGCATGTCGAGCACAACCTTGGCCCGCTGCCCGACGGTGACGTGGGTGAGATCGGTTTCCTTGAAGTTGGCTTCCAGCCACGGCCTGCGATCGGCGACCATCGCAAACAGCGAGGTCTGGGCCTTGACCTGTTCGCCGAGCTGGAGACGGAAATTGACCACGACGCCGGCTCGCGGCGCCTTGATCTCGGTGTAGGTGAGATCGAGCGCCGCCCGGTCGCGCAACGCCAGTTTTTCGCGGACCGCGGCGAATTCGTCGGTCGGCCGGTCTGGCTTGCCGCCGAGCGAGGCCTCGACGCGGGCGATGCGCTGATGCAGCACCGCGACGCGATCGAGCCCTTCCTGCTCTTCGCTGTTGGTCTGCTCGAGTTTCACGGTCGACGTCACGCCGCGGCCGGACAGATCACGCGCGCGCTGGGCCTGCGCCTGCAGGAAGGTCAGCTTGTTCTCGGCCTCTTTCGCCTCGGCCCTGATCTCGCGCAGGCTCGCCTTGAGCTGTTCGACGGCGGAGCGCGCCGAATCGGCGTCGGCCTCGGCCTTGGCCAGCGCCAGCTGATAGGGGGCGGGGTCGAGCCGCACCAGGAGTTCTCCCGCCGCCACGATCGAATGGTCCCTGATCCGAACCTCGACGATACGGCCGGGGACTTCGCTGGCGATCTGGGTGATGTCGGCCTTCACATACGCATTCTCTGTGGTGACGTGGCGGCCGCCCTGCAGCCAGAAACCAACAGCGCCGGTGATGATAAGCACGGGCACGCCGATCAGCGCCAGTTTGCGTTGGCGCGGCGTCACGGCGCGACCCTGCCATTGAGGCGCCGTACCCCACGCGAAGCTAGGCTTCGACTGGCGGCGGCGAGCGATGCCGAACCATTGCCGCCGGAGACCAGCGTCTCCTTGACGCGCTGCAGCAGCGTGAACAGCTGCTTGCTTTCGCGGGCGGAGAGGTCAGCGAGCGCGGTTTCGACCGTATCTTCGGCGACCCGCCAGATGCGCTTGTGCACCCGCTCGGCTTCGGGCGTCAGGTAGACACGCTTGACGCGTCGGTCTCCGGGTTCGCCGCGGCGTTCGACCCAGCCATTGGCCACGAGCCGGTCGATCATGCGGCCGGCGGTCGCCTTTTCGACTTCCATCATCTCGGCGAGTTCGGAATGCGACGCCCCGGGCCTGCGATGCAGGCGGGTCAGCACCAGCCATTGGCCGCGGGTGATTCCGAGCCGGCGCACGCGGCGATCGAATTCGGTCCGCAGCAGGCGGGCGACGTCCGAGATCACGACGCCGATATATTCGTCTGTATTAGGCATGGCAGGTCATTGTAGCCGCGGCGCAATTGGTAAGCTAGGTTATTAAAAAGGTAAGCAAGGTTATCATCCGGTTGCGCAATGCCGCAAGGGAAGGGAGCTGAGGGAGCCGAATTGAAAGAGATTTGGGCATGAGCACCGCCGCAATCGACGCCGAAGAGGCGGCCGGATACTTGCCTCCGGCGCAACGCTATCTGACCATGGCTACCGTCGTGCTGGGGTCCTCGCTCTACGGCACGGCGCTGCTGACCACATCGACCATCCTGCCGCAGATGCAGGGCGCGCTGTCGGCGACCCAGGACGAGATCGCCTGGGTGATGACGTTCAACATCCTCGCCACCGCCGTGGTGACGCCGATGACTGGATGGCTGGTGTCGCGCTTCGGCACAAGGCGCGTGGTGGTCTACTCGATCGGACTGTTCACACTGGCAACTCTGCTGTGTGGCATGGCGCAGTCGCTTGAGATGCTGGTGCTGTGGCGCATCCTGCAGGGCGGGGCAGGTGCGCCGATCGTGCCGCTGTCGCAGTCGATCCTGTTCAATACGTTTCCGCGAAGGCAGCATACGATGGTGATGTCGGTGTTCGGCATGGCCGTCGCGGTCGCGCCGGCGTTCGGTCCCGTGATCGGCGGCTATCTCGCCGAGATCTACAGCTGGCGCTGGTCGTTCTACATGCTGGTGCCGATCGGCGTCTGCGCCACGATCGGAATGAGCTGGACGCTGCGGCCGGACACCGACCTCACCAAAGTGCGCTTCGACTGGACCGGCTTCATCGCGCTCGCGGTGGCGCTTGCCGCCGTGCAACTGGTGCTGGCGCGCGGTGTTCGGCTGGACTGGTTCGATTCGATGGAGATCATCATCGAATGCCTGATCGCCGGCCTCGCCTTCTACATTTTCATGATCCACAGCCTGAGCACACGCGAGCCGTTCTTGAACCTGAAGCTGCTCGCCGACCGCAACTATGCGATCGGGCTGGCGCTGGTGACGATCTACGGCATGCTGAACTTCACGCCGATGGTGCTGTTGCCGCCGTTACTGCAGCAGCAGGCCGGTTTTCCCGATGCGCTGGTCGGGCAGGTAATCGGATGCCGGGGCGTCGGCATGCTGGTCGGGTTCATGACCGCCGGCTTCATGAGCCGGATCGATCCGCGCATCAGCATGGCGTTCGGCTTCGGGCTGCAGACCGCGGCCGGGCTGTGGATGCTGACCTTCGATCTCAACGTCACCATGGAAGTGCTCGTCCTCAACAGCGCCGTGCAGGGCTTTGCCGTTGGCGTCGTCTGGGTGCCGATCACGGCGGTGGCGTTCGGCACGCTGGACCCGAAACAGTACGCCGAGGCCTCCGCGGTCTTTCATCTGCTGCGCAACATCGGCTCGAGCTTCTTCATTTCGCTGTCGATCGCCGAGATCGTGCGCGCGTCTGGCGCCAATTACAGCCGCATGACCGAGATGATCACGCCCTATAACCGCGCGCTGTCGACGCCCGGCATTGCCGGTGCCTGGAATTTCGACACGGTGCCGGGACTGGCGCGGGTGGCAAAGGAAATCCTGCGCCAGGCCACGATGATCGGCTATCTGAACGCGTTTGCGATGTACACCGCGACATCGGCGCTCGCCGTGGTCTTCGCGCTGATGGTCCGGCGCCGCAAGGCATGATGGACCAATCGCGAAACGAAGACGGCCTCCGCCAGGGGAGCTGACGGAGGCCGCGTAGAACATCTCCGTCGCGCCTAGGTTCGCAACGAGATGTGGGAGCTCTGAATTGGCTAGAACGGCAGCAGCACGTCCATTACCTGCTGGCCGTAGCGGGGTTGCTGCACGTCGGTGATCTGGCCGCGGCCGCCGTAGGCGATGCGGGCCTGCGCGATCTTCGAGGAGTCGATGGTGTTGTCGCTCTGGATGTCCTCGGGCCGGACGATGCCGGCGACGATCAGTTCGCGGATTTCGAAGTTGACCCGGATTTCCTGCTTGCCTTCGACGACGAGATTGCCGTTCGGCAACACCTGCGTGACTACGGCAGCGACGTTGGTCTGCAACGCTTCCTGGCGGTTGACCGAGCCCTTGCCGTCGCTGGAAGTGGTGGAGTCTGCGGTCAGGATGCGGCCCGGCAGGATCTTCTGGCCCTGCGCGCCCAGCGTCTGGCTGCCGATGAAATCGGTGATCCCCGAATCCTCCTTGTTGGTGCGGCTGCGCTGGGTTTCGTTGGCGATGTTGGCCTTGTCGGTGATGTTGACCGTCACCGTCAGCAAGTCACCGATCCGCGCCGCGCGCTGGTCCTTGAAGAACGCGCGAGAGCCGTTCCGCCACAGCGAGTTAGCGTTGTAGGAAGCCTGTTCGGGCTTCGGCATCGGCATCTGCACCGGCTTGTAGCCGGGCTGCGTGGTCGGGTTCTCGATCTCCGTCAGCTTCGGCTTTTCGCCGATCTGCGACAAGCGGTCGATCGAGGAGCAACCGCTGGCCAGGGCGGCCAGCGACAGCACGGCGCCCGTGAGAAGGATGCGGTTGAGACGAATGACTGACATCTACATTACTCGGTTTTTGGAGCGACGGGGGAACTCACGGTGGCGACGGCAACAGGCGTGGGCTGCGGCGCGCCCAGCGAGGAGGTTGTATCGTTGCCCTGCGGCGCACGCGGGGTCACCGGAGAGATCGAAACCTGGCCGCGGCCGATGACGGTGCCGGACAGCGTGCGCTTCGACTGCAGGTTCATGACGGAGACGACGTCGCCCTCGGCGCCATTTTCGAGCGCCTTGCCGCGCATGGTGAGGTAGATCCCGGGCGCCTCGAAGGTCAGCGTGACGCTCTGGTCGCGCTGCACCAAGTCGGGCTTGACCAGATCGGCGGTCTTGACCGCTTGGCCGGCGCGGAGCTGGCGGCGGGCCTGCATGCCGACCGCGCGGTCGCGTGCGGCGGCGTCCGTGCCGAATTCCGCCTTCGGGCGGCGCTCGATCACGAAGTCGGATAGTTTCAGGATCTCGTTGCGCTCGACATTGCGCGTCAGCAACGCGGCTTCGACGGTCTCGATCGCCGTGCCGGTGAAGCGCAGCTTGGCCGCGGCGGCGCCGTTGTCATTGGCGATTTCGAGGGTGATGTCAAAACGTCCGTTGCGGTTGTCGTACCGCACGATGGCCGGCTGCAGGGCGCCGCTGAAGCCCATGTCCAGCCTCACGGCGCCGGGGTCGCGGTCGAAGGTCAGCGTCAGATTGGCGGCATCGCCGAGGCCGTTGCGACGCTCCAGCGCGCGGGCGATCTGCTGCTCGATGTCCTTGCCCTCCAGCGCGCGGGCCAGCCGCGTCACCTTGATTTCCTTCAGGTCACGGGTGTCGACACCGATTACCTGATGGGCGCGAAGCGTGTTGAGCACCTGTGCGACCGGCAGCGTGCCGGTGGCGCCGAGATCCGGCGCGCGGTAGATCGCGATCTGGCCGGCGCTGCCGGCATTGTCGATAACGTCGCCGATCCGCACCAGGTCGCCTGCGACCTGCACCTCGGCGCGAAGCACGGGTGCTGCGATCGCGTTGCGGTCCGAAAAGCTGTCCCGGGTCTGCGCGACCGCGGCCGCGCTCGGCGCGGCGATCAGGGCGGTGGCCAGGAGAAGAGAGCGGAGGGCGCTGGCGATCATGGCCATTCCTTTAGCGGAACATGTTGGAGGTGGATTGCATCATCTGGTCGGCCGCGCTGACCACCTTGGCGTTCATCTCATAGGCACGCTGGGCGGCGATCAGGTCGGATATTTCGGTTACGACCTCGACATTGGCCTGTTCGAGATTGCCCTGCTGCAGGTCGCCGAAGCCGTCGGTGTTGGCGACGCCGTCCTGCGGCGTGCCTGAAGCCGGCGTGTCCGTGAACAGATTGTCGCCGATCGGGTTCAGGCCGGCCTTGTTGATGAAGCGCGTCAGGCCTATCTGGCCGACCAGCGTCGGCGTGGTCGAGCCGGGCACAACCACGGTGAGTTGGCCCTGCGCGTTGATGCTGATCTGCGAGGAATTTTGCGGGATCGTGAGCGTCGGCTGCACCGGGTTGCCCTGTGCCGTGACGACACGGCCCTGCGCATCCATCATGAACGAACCGTCGCGGCTATAGGCGAAGGTGCCGTCGGGCATCTGGATCTTGAAGAAGCCTTCGCCACGGATCGCGACGTCGAGGTCGTTGCCGGTCGGCGAGAGCGTACCCTGGCCCATCAGGCGCGGCGTACCGACGGTCTTGACGCCGCCGCCGATATCGACGCCGACCGGCAGGATCGTGCCCTGGTCGGAGGCCTGAGCGCCGACGCGGCGCACGTGGTCGTAGATCAGGTCCTGAAACGCCGCACGCTGCTTCTTGTAGCCGGTGGTGCGCATGTTGGCGATGTTGTTGGAGATCACCTGAACGTTGAGTTCCTGTGCCGCCATGCCGGTCGCTGCTGTGTAGAGTGCGCGCATCGATCAGTGCCTTACGGTTATGCCGGAACGTCGGCGAGTTTCTCGACTGCCGTTCGATGCAGGTCGTGCTGCTGCTGCAGCAGCGCCGAGATCTGCGTATAGGTGCGCGTGATCTCGATCATGCGGCTCATTTCGTGGACGGAATTGACGTTCGACTTCTCGACGAAGCCTGCGCGCAGGCGCGAGGTGGTGTCGGGCTGGGCGGCGATGCCCTGTCCGGCGGAGTAGAGGTTGCCGCCTTCCTTCACGAGCTTCTGCGGCTCGGCGAAGTTGACCAGCCGCAGCTTGCCGCGGACCGAGTCGGTGCGGCCGGTGCCTTCGAGCACCGTGATGCTGCCGTCGGGAGCGATGTTGATCGCCTTGTCGGTCGGCTGGAACACGATCGGGCCGGAGGTGCCGAGCACCGCATCGCCGCTCGCGGTCACGAGCTGGCCCTGGTTGTTGATCTGCAGGCCGCCGTCGCGGGTGTAGCGCTCGCCGGCGGCGGTCTGAACCACCAGGAAGGCGTTGCCGTCGATCACGACGTCGAGCGGGTTCTTGGTCTGCTCGGAGGGGCCGGCGGCGAAATCGTGAAAGGTGGCGCGGTCGTGCACGAACGAGACGCGGCGGTCGGCGCGCACGAAATTGTCTTCATGCGCCGGCGAGCGCAGATATTCCTCGAACAGCGACCGGTCGGCCTTGAAACCGTTCGTGTTGATGTTGGCAACGTTGTTGGCGACGACATCCATCTGCCGTTCCAACGTCATCTGCCGTGATAGTCCGACGAGAAGCGTATTCTCCATCGGGTGGTTCTCCCCTTGATGGATCCGAAAACCGGCTCTCCCAAGCCCGTGGTCCGGATCTGTCGTAAACCTTTGGGCTCTCCCAAGCCGGCGGGTCACACCAGTTGTTCAGCGAAAGCCGTGCCAAGTCGGGAAGTTTCGTATTTTGAATGTGTTAGCCGTTTTTCGGGGCGCGGGGCGGGCGGCAGAAAGGTCTCGTTGACCATGTTTGCCCGGCAGATTTTTCCTACTTGGCCGCCAATGGAAAGGTTCCGTTAACCATTATTACCCTAGCGTTGCACCTATGGAGAGCGCGTGTGCGCTGGCGGCTTTTGTTGCGCGTTGTGGGGGCATCGTTACCCAGGCTGGTGGCAACCGCGGTCGTTCGAAGAATCGAAGCGGGCGGGGCAATGGCTGAGAACGAGCAGGCGGAAGGCGCCGACGGCGCAGAAGCCGCACCGGCGAAAAGAGGCAAGCTCAAGCTGATGATCGCGGTAGGGGGATTCGTTGTGATCCTCGGCGCCGGCGCCGGCTGGTTCTTCATGACGCGCGGCCATGGCGAGGAAAAGCACGCCGAGGCGCCGCCGCCGAAACCACCGT
>CADEDX010000296.1 GCA_902826195.1 uncultured Bradyrhizobium sp.
GGTATCGCCCGTCGGCCCGGAACGCAGACACACCGAAATTCCAAAACTGAAATGACGCCCGCTCCTTGCAGCGGCAGGTCAGCAACATTGATTCGTGCCGGCGTTGCATCGCTGTGCCATTGTCGCGAGGTACAGCGAGGCAGCATCCGATGGCGCGACCAGTATTCCTGATCTTGAGCGATGAGGAGCTAGCTGAGGTGTCGGTGAGGCGCCGCAAGGCGGCCCAAGCCCTGGCATTGAGTGCCCGGGTTTCGAAAATTTCTGGGCCGTGGCGGTCCCCCGGAACGGTCGGCTGGCTTGATCAGACGACTCGCTTGAACTGCTCGCGCAGCGCCTGATTGGCGCGGTCGAACGTCGACCGCGTTTCCTTCAAGGCATCCGTCAACACGGACCAGGACTCGGTGCCCGCCTGATTAAGCTTCGCGAGCTTTGCTTCGGCGGCGACGGCATCGGCCTTCATGCGCGCCAGCGCCGCGTCGATTTCGCCGCGACGCCCGGCGGCGAATTCACCGGCCGCTGCGCCGAGCTTGTCGGCCGCTTCGCGCCAGGCGTTCAGTTGGGCGGCGGCCTGGAGTTTGAACGTCGCCTGCTGCTGCTCGACCTGCTTGACGAAGCTCTCGACATACTTCCGTGCTTCGGTCTCGAACGAATTCCATTCGGACTCCAGTCGCGCCTGCGCATCGATCCAGGCGGCTTCATTCGCCTCCGACTGCTGCTTGACGATGCCGCTGAATTCTTCGCGTTTACCGCGCAAGGCCGCAAGAACCTTGTCGGCCCTGTCGCGGGCGTCGACTTGCACGTCGGCGACCTTGCTCTCCAGTGACGCCAGCGTGGCGTCCATTTCGTCAAGGCGCTCTTTGGCCCAATTGATGTAGAAGTGGATGTTGCTCTGCACAGTCATTTGCGTTTCTCCGCAGTTTCCCGCCCGTCATGATCAACTACCATGATGCACCGCACCATCGCTTGATATGCGTCAACGATGAGCCTGGCGGCCGATAGGACCGGCCGAGCCCACCGAAGCACTCTGCCACGGCTCGCGAGAGCGCTTCATCAATGCCGGACAAATCCGACCTGATTTACTCGCTATATGTCGCACTATATCAGGCCATTCCACGAAATCGGACTGCAGGACGTCGGGCTTGTCGGCGGCAAGACCGCGTCGCTCGGCGAACTATATTCCGCCCTGTCGTCACAAGGGATTGCGGTCCCCAATGGCTTTGCGATCACGGCAAACGCTTATCGCGATGCGCTGTCGCAGGGCGATGTGGTCAACAGGCTTCATCGGTTTCTGGATGGTCTCGACAAGCGCAAGATCAAGCGGCTTGCAGGTATCGCCGCCAAAGCCCGCGAGATCATTTATCGGGCGATGGACACGCCGCTGCTACGCGAACAGTTCGTGGAAGCCTATCGGCAATTGGAGCGGGAAGCCGGAGCTGGCGTCGCTGTCGCCGTGCGAAGTTCTGCAACGGCGGAGGATTTGCCGACTGCGAGCTTTGCCGGCCAGCATGAAAGTTTCCTCAACGTACGCGGCGCAAAAGATCTGTTTGAAGCCTGCCGGCGCTGCTTTGCCTAGATCTTCACCGATCGCGCGATCTCCTATCGCCTGGACAAGGGCTTCGAACATGCAGACGCGGCTGCTCACCTCAGCCGGATTCAAGTCGCTCGGCAGCGTCGACGTGCAGCACTCGGGCGGCATCGGCCACATGTTCGGCGTGTTCAAAGCGCCCGACGGCACCACCTGGGTCACGTCGAACGAGGACTTCCGTCAGGTGAAGCCGATCTATGCAAAGGCGGGCGCGACACAGGCCGACCTCGACGCGACGGTGAAGCAGATGACCGGCGAACTGTACCACACCCAGGATCTGCGCGGGTTCCGCTTCTCGTCGGCGGCCACGGCGAACCTGCCCACCACGGGCAATCCGGCGGTCGACTCGATCCGCCACTCGACCGAGCTCGGCATGATGCGCCAGACCGAAGTGCTGATCCCGCCACCGCCGCCGCCTCCTCCCCCGCCAGCCCAGAGCCAGGCTGCGCCGGCCAAAGGCAGCGGCGCGCCGAAGCACCCGTGACGATCAAGTGAGACGACGCGCGGCGCCCCGCCGCGCGTCACAGCCCGAACCAGCGCGGCCCGGCGACGTTGCGGAATGCGATCAGCGCGGCGCGATGGCCTCGAGTTTCGGCTTCGCGTCGAGGAAGACGACGAGGCCGTTTTTCATGTAGCCGATCAGGAAGGCGCCGTAGAGCACGAGCACAAGAGAGAACACGAGGTTCTTCACGGTCATCGCGAGATAGAACGGCTGCAGCGACGGCGCGGCGCGCGCGATGAGCGCGAATAGAAGGTCGACCAGCAGAAGGCAAACCACGATCGGACCAACCAGCATGAGGCCGGTCGAGACGATGGTATCGAGCAGGCTGAGAAGCAGACCACCGGCTTCGCGACTGAGCAGGGGCATGAAGCGGCGAACCGGCCAGATGCCATAGCTGTCGTAGATCGCTCGCAACGTCAGGTCAAAGCAGCCGGAAGCGAAATAGAGCGCGATGACGATCAGCGCGAGCAGCGTGCCCGTGATGGCGGATTGGCTCGTTCCGAGAGGGTCGCTGAGGGTGGCCGACGTGGACCCGCGTTGCAGGTCGAGGATGTCGCCGGCGGCCTCCGCGGCATACAGCGGTACGGCCAGCACGAGGCCCACGATGAGGCCGACGATGACCTCCTTCATTATCAGCGCGGCGATCAGCCCGAGGCCGAGCTGTTGGCCCTCGAGGTTAGCAACAATCATCGGGATGAGGGGGATCGAGATCACGACGGCGATGGAGTTGCGCACAAAACCGGTCACGCCGAGGCGGTCGAACACCGGAAACACAGCCATCAATGCGAGCATCCGGGCGAGCGCGAACGCAGTCGCAAAAATGTAGGGCTCCAAGGCCTTGAAGGGATCGCCAATCAACTCCATTCCGGCATTCCTGCATCGGCTCAGCGCGTCATGATGGGGAAGGCGTCGAAGAGGCCCGATGCCTGGTTTGCAACCTGCTGCGACAACACCGGGCCCAGGAAGATCACGAGGATCAGCACGACGACAAGCTTGACGGCCTGCGGCAAGGTCTGGTCCTGGATCTGGGTCAGCGCCTGGAGCAACCCGACGAGCAATCCGATCGCGACCGCGGCGATCAGCACGGGCGACGACACGATCAGGATGATCATGAGCGACTCGTTGACCTTGCTGAGGATGCTATCGTGAGACATGAACTGTCCTCATTGGGGTTTCCTTGATGTGCTTCGCGCCTCACCCATAGCTCAGTATGAGACCATGCATGAGGCGTGACCAGCCGTCCACGGCGACAAACAGGAACAACTTCAGCGGCAGCGATATCAGTGTCGGGGACACCATCATCATCCCCATGGCCATGAGAATGTTCGAGACGATGAGGTCGATGACCAGGAACGGCAGAAACAGCAGGAAGCCGATCTCGAACGCGCGCGTGAGCTCCGAGCTGACGAAAGACGGCAGCAGGATGATGAAGTCGTCGTCCTTGACATTGGCGCGGGTTGCCGGTGGCCAGATGCGGGCGGTGGCCGAAAGGAAGAACTCGCGCTCGCCGGGTTTCGCGTAGCGCATGAGGTGGGCTTTGACCGGATCTTTAACCACATTGGCCGATGCCTGGAGCTTATCGAGCGAACTGAAATCGAGCGGCCGCGCGGAGAGGCGATTGGAAACGTCTTCCATTAGCGGCAGGCTGACGAAAACGGTGAGAATGAGGGCGATCGAATACAGCACCAGGGTCGGCGGTGTCTGCTGCAGACCGATGGCGTTGCGGATGATGAACATCACCACCGAGATCTTGAGGAAGGCCGTCATCGTCACAATTATGAACGGCAGCATCCCAAGCGCCGCCATGAAGATAATCAGGCCAACTGTGCTGGGAGCGTCATTCATTGCCGGCGATGCTCACGATACGTACACCGAAATTTTCCCCGATTTGCACCAATGTGCCGCGACCCAGCCGCCTGCCGTTGGCCATGATGTCGAGCGGCTCGTCGACGGGGCGCGCCAGTGGCACCAGCGCGCCTGGCGCCAGGCGCTGCAGCTCGCCGACCGAAAGCTCGACGCGGCCGAGTTCGAAGACGAGCCGCACCGGCAAGTCGTCCAGGTCCGGATCGTGCATGCCGGCCGGGCCGGAGAACTCTGTATTGCCCATGCTCTACTCCCAGAAAGAGCCACAGCGCGGAGCGCGCGCCGTGACCACGATGCCTGCCGGGTTCAACTCGACAGGGATGACAAGATGCTCGCCTATCGCCGCATTGTCAGGCTGCCATTGTAGATCGGCGAGCCTGACACCGTCGAGCGCCAGCCGCATGTCTGCATCCGGAAGTATCGGCGGGGCGTGACGGGGATCACTTGACACCGATATGGTCTGCTGCGCGCGCACCTGGCCTCACGCCCAGCTTTGTTCGGAGGCCGATCCGGCGGCCATGATGGCCCGCTCCTCGAGATCGGCCTCGGCATAGGCTCCCTCAAGTCGCTCCGCTTTACGCCGCTCCTGCTCGGCCAGACCATCGAGCTTGGTCACCGCCTTCTGGCAGAGACGGTAGCGCTCGCGGGCGGCGTCACGCGCCTGTTCGGCATTTTGCACCGCTGTGCGTGCTTCCTCCTCGACCCGGCGCAACCGCATGGTCTCTGCCGCCATGGCGTCGAGACCGGCCTGCAGACCGGAAATCTCCGCCATTGAAACGGCCCGACCGACCATCGCCTGGCGCTTGTCGCGCTCGTGCGCGCGGGCCTGCTCCAGGTGGAGCGCGATTGCATGGCGTGACGCCTCCACCTGCTGTTCAGCCCGGCGGCAATCGCCCTCGCACTGGGTCAGTGCATTGAGCGCCGACCTTTCCCGCAAGCGTCGCAGGTCGAGCAGACGAGCGAGGGCGCGTGCGTGCGTCATAGCGATTGCGGCTGGCTGACAGCCTGGGCGACAATCTCGTGCATCCGCCGTCGCGTCTCCTCGATCGCCTCGTGCTGGTGCATCTTCTGGCGAAGGAATGCATTGATGGCGTCGATCTTGGCGATCGCCTCATCCGCCAGGGGATCGCTGCCCTTTTGGTACTCGCCGACACGCAAGAGGAGCTCGACGTCGGCGTAGCTTGCCATGAGCTGACGCATGCGCGCCGCGTCGTCGCGGTGCTGCGGCGGCACTGTCGCGTCCATCAGTCGGCTGCGGCTACGCAACACGTCGATCGCGGGAAAATGGTTGCGACGGCCGAGTTCGCCCGAGAGGACCATATGGCCGTCAAGCAAAGACACCACCTCCTCCGCGACCGGATCAAGACCGATCTCGCCTTCGACCAGCACGGTGTACATGCCGGTGATCGACCCGCCGCCTCCGTCCAGGCCGGCGCGCTCGACGAGACGCGGGAGTGCGGCGAACAGCGACGGCGGAAAGCCGCGCCGCGTCGGCGGTTCGCCTGCCGCCAGCCCGATCTCACGCTGGGCGCGCGCGAAGCGGGTGAGGCTGTCCATGAGCAGCAACACCTGCTTGCCTTCATCGCGGAAATGCTCTGCGATCGCTGTCGCCGCATAGGCAGCCTTGACGCGCTCCATGGCCGGGCTGTCTGACGTCGCGACCACGACGACTGCGCGTTTGCGCCCCTCCGGTCCAAGCTGATGTTCGAGGAACTCCCGGACCTCACGTCCGCGCTCGCCGATCAGCGCGACGACGACCACTTCCGCGTCGGTGCCGCGGACGATGTCGGCCAACAGGGTGGACTTGCCACCGCCGGCTTCGCCGAAAATTCCGACGCGTTGTCCGCGTGCGCAGGTGATGAGACCGTCGATGGCGCGGATGCCGAGCTGAATGGGATCCTGGATGATACCCCGACTGAGCGGCGACGGCGGCACTCCGGTGACCGGACGGGTCGCGATGCCCTTCGGAAGAGGTTCGCCGTCGATCGGATCCCCTAATGCATTGATGACGCGGCCGAGCAGGCCCTCTCCCACCGGGGCCAGCAATTCGCTGCCGGTGGGAATCACCTCGGTCACGCTGGAAAGCCCGAACAGATCGCCGATCGGGGTCAGGATTGCGACCTCGTCATGAAGCCCGATCACCTCGGCCATGACGCGTCGGCCGGTCTCCGGGTCGACCAGATGGCACAGTTCGCCGATACGCGCCTCGGTCACCGTGGCATGGATGATGACGCCCAGCAGGCGGCGGACACGCCCCTTGCGCGATCGCGGCGCGCTGTCGCGTATCTTCTCGTACAGGCTAGGCAGGACGGAGGTAAGACGGTCGTCGATACTGAAGCGCTGACCGGTCATGGCGTTTAGCCTCGTCAAACCGCGCCGATTGCGGTGGCAATCGCGGTCAGCTGCGTTTTGATACTCGCGTCGATGACGGCAAGATCACTGGCGATGATACATGCGGCCGGGTCGAGGGTCGGATTGCCTTCGATCGTCACTTCCATGAGCTTGCTGACGCCGAGTCGGGCGAATTCCTTGGAGACGCTATCGACGACATCAGGGTGAACCGTGACCGTCAGACGCTTCTCGCGGCGAAGATCCCCGATGGCGTGCGCGGCAGCAGCGGCGACAAGGTCGCGCGTGTCGAAATTGCCGAGGACGCGGTTGACCACGCTCAAGGCAAGCTGAGCAACCTGCGGCTCGATCGATTGAAGAAAGCGGTCCACTTTCAGGGTCGTCTCGGCAATGAGCTTGGTCGCCTCCGCCTTGCCGTCCTCGTAGCCCCTGGCACGCTCGGACTCATAGAGGCGGGAGGCGGTCTCCTCCGCTTCCGTTTTTTGTTCGGCAATATGCTTCTCGGCATGGTTCAAAAACTCGAAAGCGTCCTGCCAGGCTTTCACATCCTTGGCATTGAGAACCGAGCCAGTCGTCGCACCACCCGCCGACGGCTGTCGATTCAAAGATACCGGGTCAACTCTGTCGATCATTGTGTTCAACCTCAGCCGGCCGTTCGGCGCATGATCGCCGGGCCGAGCTCATCAAAAGGGGTATTCACTGCATCGTCGAGCGCAGGCTTGGGCGGAAGCTTGAGGCGCACGCGCAGGCCCACGCCAGTGCTCTGCGCCTTGCACCATGCGCCAAGGCATCGGAAGCCGTCCTCCATCACGCGCCGACCGAGCTGATCGTAGGGTGTGAGCGGTTGCATCGGCCCGGAAAGATCGCGATTGGCAAGCGCGACAAGGCATAGTGACTCGCCCAGCGCGGCGTCTAACGCCGCCGCATCCGCCGCGCGAACGGTATTGGCGATGCTGTTCGCCCAATAGATCGCTCCGGCGCGGCGCACCAATTCCACCAGTTGTTCGGACGAGGCAAGCGCGATCCAACGGTCGATGTCGCTGACGTCCTCGGCCGCAATGGTGTGCGCCAGCCCGTAGCGCGACTGGACGAGACCCGACAGCCGCTCCTCGAGGCGGGGTGACGACCTGAGCCGCCCGCACAATTCTGGGTCGACCATTCCGTCGAAGCACACGGCGAGCCGCGACGGCTCGATGTACAGGGCCGGCTGCGTTACGAACGCCTCCCAGCCCGCATCTGCTCCGGTGCTATGGCTTGCAGTGCTCACGACGCTTTCACCACGTTCGACGAGCCCGCCTTCACCACGTTGGACGAAGTCGCGTTCACCAGGTTAGACGGAACCGGGGTCACTACGGTCGGCGTAGCTGCGCGCGGCGAACCCAATGCATAGACCCGCCTGCGCTGGTGAAAGACGACGAAGGCGAGCGCACCAGCGAGCATGAGGACCACCGCGACCAGGCCGAAGAACATCCACATCGCCTGCGCGAGGTTGTCGCGCTGCATCCACACACCGAAGAACGAGACCATCTCGACGTCCGCGCCCTGACGTTCCTTCTGCATGTCGACCGGAACGAGGACAACCGATACCTTGTCGTAGGACAGACCAGCAACGCCGTTCGCCACCAGCATCTTCACCTGGGGCACCAGATTGCCGACCGGCGTGGTGCTGCGATGGCGGATGAAGACCGACGCCGACGAAGGGACGAGTTGCTGGCGCAGCGGATCGTTTTCCGGCAGCACGAGATGAACCCGGGCGGACAGCACGCCGTCAATT
>CADEDX010000297.1 GCA_902826195.1 uncultured Bradyrhizobium sp.
CGACGAGCCGTTGTCAGCAGGTATCGAGAATGGTGCGCTCCTGTTCTTCAAGGGGCAAACCGGCGCGCGCGGCTGCAGCGTCATTGACATCTCGGGCTGGCGCAAGACTTCGGACCCACAGGTGGTTCCGAACACCTTCGAACTCACCTTCGATAATTTTTTCAACGATCCGATGCTGCCGCCTGATTTGGCGAGATGGCAACTTCCTCGGCGTCGCATTCGAAAATGAGGACTTTTGCCTCATCGCACTAACTGGTGTCCCTCTCCGAGAATCAAGGACGGTTCTGCCAAGAAATTTCCACTTTTAGCCAAGAAATTTCCCCTTTTAGCGCAGCAGATGTAATCAAAAGCCTGATTGAGAACATCTCTCGAGCCGATCTTGAATTGCTTAGCGTAGAACTAACGACCGTAGCTGGTATCCTTAACAAGCCAGGCCCTGAGCAGCTTATTGCCAGTTTGCGCCGCACAAGCTAGGCTTTGGTAATATTACATCGAGAGCCAGCGCGGGACAGTTCAACCGCTACCCGAAGACCACAAACGTTGAAGTGGTTGGGACAAGTTGAGCCGATCTGCCATTCAAGGAATGTCCCATTAATGCGTATAACGATTATAGGATCCGGATACGTTGGCTTGGTGTCCGGCGCTTGTTTCGCTGACTTCGGTCATCAGGTCACATGCGTCGATAAAGACGCTGCAAAGATCGCGGCGCTTCAAGGTGGCAAGATTCCGATCTTTGAGCCGGACCTCGACCGGCTCGTACAGAGCAACGTTAGAAATGGACGGCTTGATTTTGCAACCGAACTCGCTGGGCCGGTGGGGGAGGCGGACGCCGTATTTATTGCTGTCGGAACACCATCCCGCCGCGGTGACGGTCACGCCGATCTAAGCTACGTGTACGCCGCAGCGCAGGAAATCGCAGCCGCGGTGAGCGGCTTCACCGTGATCATAACGAAGTCGACTGTGCCAGTTGGGACAGGCGACGAAGTGGAACGAATCATTCGCGATACCAACCCGTCAGCTGATGTGGTCGTCGCTTCGAATCCCGAATTTCTGCGCGAGGGCGCGGCGATCCGCGACTTCAAATTCCCTGATCGCATCGTAGTCGGCACACACGACGAAAGGGCCCGCAAGGTTATTTCGGAAATATACCGGCCGCTTTACCTTAATAAGGCACCCGTCATATTCACAAGTCGCCGTACTGCGGAACTCACCAAATACGCGGCGAACGCGTTTCTCGCTACCAAGATCACGTTCATAAACGAAATAGCGGATCTAGCCGAAAAGGTCGGCGCGGATGTGCAGGAGATCGCCCGCGGCATTGGACTGGACAACCGCATCGGCTCGAAATTTCTTCATGCTGGGCCAGGTTTTGGTGGGTCGTGCTTCCCGAAAGACACCCGTGCATTGATTAAAACCGCGCAGGACCATGATGCTCCGATGCGCATCGTCGAAGCAGTGCTTGCAGTCAATGAAAATCGCAAACGGGCTATGGCACGCAAAGTCGCTTCTGTGTTCGGCGGAACACTACGGGGTAAAACCGTCAGCGTCCTCGGCCTAACATTCAAACCCAATACCGATGATATGCGAGAGTCACCCTCGATCCCCTTGATCACCGCACTTCAGGACCTTGGCGCCAAAATACGGGCGTACGATCCGGAAGGAATGGAGCAGTCGAAGGCCGAGTTATCGGAAATCTGCTATTGCGATGGTCCGTATAGTTGCGCGGATGGTGCTGACGCGTTGGTCATCGTGACAGAGTGGGAGCAGTTCCGGGCGCTGGATCTAGACCGGTTGAAGCGCACGATGGCGTGCCCGGTCATTATTGATCTTCGAAACATCTATCAACCTCAGGACGTGACGGCACACGGATTTCGCTATGAAAGCGTCGGGCGAAATACCCAATCTGGGGGTATTTAGTAGGACGTCGCAAACTACGAAGGCCAGCGAGATATTTATCCAGATCCCGCGGAGCCGGCCTTTGATCCATCCAGAAGATAAAAACGAATGAGGATGCGCTCTCTCGGGAACGATTTGAACGCGCTGACCTTCAGATTCGAGACATCAGACTAGCTGAGCATGCCAAGAGCGCAAGGTATCCATAACTTGCTGGAAATTTTTCCTTCGGCGCTTATGCCCTTTGCCGACGTAAATTGTTGTTGGTCGACTCGATATTTCGAATCACGAATTCGTCGAGCGTGCGCCCCGCTTTCAGCGCGGCAGTCAGCCACCGGGGTTGTTTCCCGCGCCCGGACCAAGTCTCCGAAGGCTCGTTCGGATTTCGGTATTTTGCGAATACCCTTGGATATTTGCGTCGCTCCCGAGCCGCCTCTTTCGTCGGACCGTTCACCCCTTCCGACTCACGCATTTTTTTCTCTTGACGAAGCTGAGCCAACTTCTTTTCGAGTTCGCGTTTCTCTGAATTCAATTTGACGGAGAGGGCCGCGCTGATTTCCTCGTGCAGCTGCCACATTTCCTCGACGGACATGGCATCAAGATTGAATTTCTTGCTCATCCGACGGCTTTCCGCAGGGTTCCATTCGAGGATACCTGATATAGCGCAGCGACGTGAATATTCAAGCGGGGCAACCTTCGATATCCCAAGCTGAAATGGACCGATTGTTCTCTAAGCATCCCTTCGCGATCGGCGAAGCAGGTTGGAGCGTGCGGAAGGCCAGTGCGGCTGCAACGCGACGCGCTGTTTGCCGAGGGATTGCAGCGCGAACGCACCACACCCGTGATCATGACCAAGACCCGCCAAGGTATGCACAGCCTGCGGCGCCGATTACGCGCCGGGGGAAGACGGCGCGAAGCCCCCTCGGCACCTCCGGAGGTTTGCCGGCACATCTCGGGTAGAGACCTTTTTATCAAAATCAATTTAAAGATGCATTTGATCTCGGAGCTAATTAATAGCCGCGGCCGTGGATGGCGCACGCAGTAGACAGATTTCCCGTTGGTTGCTATTGCCACCATTGCTGCGAAGACAAAGGCGCCTGCCGCGTGTCGCAGCTGCCAGGACTCCCCCGTTGTCGGCGTCGGCTGGCATGGCGCCATGGCCTATGCCGCGTGGCCGTGCGCAGGACCGGCATCGCCGATCGCCTACCAGTCGACCAAAAATGGACATTCGCGGCGGCTGAAAAGGCGCGCGACGAAGCGCTGCCGCTCGTCGACCCCTCCGATCCGGCGCAGGCCTGGATCGCCCGCTGAGGCCGAATCCGCCCGCTCCCTGCCGACCGCGTTTGCCGCCCAGCCCGGCGGGACCTTCGGCACCAACAGCAACGGACTGGATGACCTCGCCGGCAATGTCTTGGAGTGGACGAACTGCTGCTTCCTGCGTATCTCGCTCGACGGCAAGCGCGAACAGATCACCAACACCAATTGCGGTGTCCGCGTGGTGGAGGGCGCTCATCGCACCTACATGACCGACTTCATTCGCGACCCGCGCGCCGGCGGCTGCGCGGCAGGCATTCCGCCGGCCAATCTGGGCTTCAGGCTTGTCGCCGAACCCGCCCGATCGGTCGCTACATCCGTCGTCCCGAAACGTGACAAATCTGCTGCGGCGGGGCTAGCCGCACCGGCGATTGCCGGCGGTTTGAGCCAGCGCAAAGTCCCTCACCCCCGGGTCCGGTAATTTATCGGGAGGTGGAAGGAGAACAGCAGATGCGATCGGACCTGGCGCAATCCTACGGGCAGGACAGACTGCCGCGCTATACCAGCTATCCCACGGCCCCGCATTTTTCACCGGCCATTGGCGAAGAGCAGTATCGGAAGTGGCTGAAGTCGGTGCCCAAACAGCAGCCGGCCTCGATCTACCTGCATGTGCCGTTCTGCCGGTCGATGTGCTGGTACTGCGGATGCCATACCTCGGTCACCAAGCGCGACGACCCGATCGCGACCTACGCGGCGGGCCTGCGTACCGAAGCACGTCTTGTCGCCGAGACGATCGGCCAGCGGATGCCGATCTCCCATGTCCATTTCGGCGGCGGTACCCCGACCGTCATGACGCCCGAGACGTTCGTCGACCTTGTCGGGGCGCTGCGCTATTCGTTCTTCGTCGTTCCCGATGCCGAAATCGCGGTCGAGATCGACCCGCGCACGCTGACGGAGGCGATGGTCGAGGCGCTCGGCTTTAGCGGCGTCAACCGTGCGAGCCTCGGCGTCCAGAGTTTCGATCCCGCCGTGCAGCGCGCCATCAACCGGATGCAGGGTTTCGAACAGACCGCGCTTTCGGTCGAGCGCCTGCGCCAGGCCGGCGTCGTCAGGATCAATTTCGACCTGCTCTACGGGCTGCCGCTGCAGACCGTGGATTCGTGCCTCGACACCGTGGCCAAGTGTGTCGAGCTCCGGCCGGACCGCTTTTCGGTGTTCGGCTATGCTCACGTGCCCTCATTCAAGAAGCACCAGCGCAAGATCGCCGAAGACGCCCTGCCCCACAGCATCGAGCGGCATCGGCAGTCCGAGACCATCGCGGAAGCCCTGGTGGACGCCGGCTACGTCCGCATCGGCCTCGATCATTTCGCTCTGCCCGGCGATGGCCTCACCACTGCGCGGCAGGACGGCAGGCTGAAGCGGAACTTTCAGGGCTATACCGACGATTCCGCCGACACACTGATCGGCCTCGGCGCCAGCGCCATCGGGCGCATGCCGCAAGGTTTCGTGCAGAACGTTGTTTCGACACGTGACTACCTCGCTCGCATCGCCGAGGACCGGCTCGCCACCGCCAAGGGATACGCCTTCACGACGGATGACCGCTTCCGTGCCGATATCATCGAGCGGATCATGTGCGACTTGGCGGTCGACCTGCCCGGGGTCTCGCGCGCCCACGGCCGAGACCATCGTTCCGCGATCGTCGACCGGGCGCGGATCGAGAGCCTGATCGCCGACGGCGCGGTAACGATGATTGAAGACCGGCTGTCGATCAGCGATGGCGCGGAATTCCTGGTGCGCAGCGTCGCATCGGCGTTCGACGCCCATCTGGCGCATTCCGCCGCCACGCATAGCCGCGCGGTGTGACGAGCCGCAGAGTTACTTTGCCGCGAGGGACGGGGTCTGACCCGCCTCCATGTACCCGTTGCGGGTCTGCGGAATCTTGGTGTCGAGAATTCTCGACGCCACCAATGTCCGCAGCACCTGTGCCGTACCGCCGGCAATCGTGAACATGCGGGCATCCCGCACCATGCGCTCGAGCGGATAGTCCCGCGAATAGCCCCTGGCGCCGAACAGCTGGAGCGCCTGGTTGGTGACATTGTTGGCCGTCTCGGAGGCGATGATTTTCGCCTGCGCGGCGAGCAGCGGATCCGGAAACGGATCGGCGCTGAGTGCTGCCTGATGCAGCGACAGCCGCGCGGCATTGAGCGCCACCGCCATGTCCGCCAGCATCCACTGCAGGCCCTGGAATTCGGCGATCGGCCGCCCGAACTGCTTTCGCTGCTTCACGAAGGCCAAAGCCTTCTCGTACGCGCCCTGCGCCAGCCCGAGCGCGACCGTTCCGGCGCCGACCCGCTGGCTATTATAGGCGTCGATCAGGTCGGCAAAACCGCGCCGTAACCCGCGCGGCGGTAGCACCAGCATATCCTCGGGGATTTCCAAATTCTCGAAGATGATCTCCGTTTCGGGAATGCCGCGCAGACCCATGGCGGGTTCGCGCTTTCCGATCACCAGACCCGGCGTACCCCTGACCGCGAGGAAACCGCCGATCCCTTGCTCGTGGCCGCGCTCGTCGAAGACGCGGGCGAAGATCAGATGGAGCTTTGAGACCCCGCCGCCCGTGATCCAGTGCTTCCTGCCCCGGATGACATAGGTGTTGCCGTGCTTGTCCGCGCGCGTCGTCATCTCGGTCGCCGCCGATCCCGCTTCCGGCTCGGTGATACAGATTGCAGGCTTGTCACCGGAAAGAACGAGCTCGGCGCCGAGCCGCTTCTGCTTCTCGGTGCCGTACTGCATGACCGCGGAGATCGCGCCCATGTTGGCCTCGACCGTGATGCGTCCCGTTGCGCCGCATACCCGCGCCATTTCCTCGATGATCAGCGCGGCCTCGAAATAACTCCCGCCGCGGCCGCCATAAGATGTCGGGATCGTGTAGCCCATGAACCCTGCGGCCTTCAGCGCGGCAACATTGTGATAAGGATAGGCTTCGGTGCGGTCGATCTCTGCAGCTTTGGCTGCGAACTCGGTCTCGGCCAGTTCACGCGCGGCGCTGCGC
Source organism: uncultured Bradyrhizobium sp. (assembly GCA_902826195.1). GTDB lineage: Bacteria > Pseudomonadota > Alphaproteobacteria > Rhizobiales > Xanthobacteraceae > Bradyrhizobium. Next base: position 6,200 of record CADEDX010000297.1, read on the forward strand.
AGCTTCTGTTGCTCGGGCGACAGTTTCATATCCATGGCATGATCCTCCCGACGGACGCGTCGTGGTTTTTGATCATTCGGCTCCGAAGTGCACCAAAACGCAACCAAATATTTTGCGAGGTCTGCGGCGCCGCATACCCCTTCCCGGCTTTGCTTGTTTGCGCGAACCTGACATGAAGCAGCAACGCCCTGGAGACTTCGAGATGTCCGATGCAAGAACCCCGCTTGTCGATCGCTTCGGCCCCGATGCCGCCGATGTGGAATTGGGCGGCGATGTCCCGTCCGTCCTGAAGCAATTGGCGGCGCGCGGCTCGGTGCGAAAATTTCGGCCAGATGCCGTTCCATACCCGACCTTGCAGCGGCTGTGCGCGCTCGCGCTGTGTGCCCCGACCAAGAGCGACCTGCAACAGCGCGATATCATTATCGTCGATGCACCGGCCTTGAAGTCCGAGATCAGCGCGATGCTGGCGGACGGGCCACTGGGCCAGGCGTGGACGGCGGACATTCCAAGCCTCCTCATCTTCTGCGGCAACAATCGCAGGCAACGCCGGATCGACGCGTTGCGCGAAAGACCTTTTGTCAACGATCACCTCGACGCATTCTTCAACGCCGCCGTCGACGCAAGCATCGCCCTGTCCGGATTCGTGATCGCAGCCGAGGCGGAAGGCCTCGGCGTCTGTCCGATCAGCGCGGTGCGCAATCACGCCGCCAAATTGTCACAACTCTTGAAACTGCCCGATCATGTTTTTCCGGTCGCTGGCCTGGCCGTGGGATATCCGGCCGAGGCGCCGAAAGTCAGCATGCGGCTGCCGCTGTCGGTCACGGTACATCGTAACGCCTATCAGGAAGAGGGCCTCGACGAGGCCATCGCGGCCTATGACCGGCGGCGCGAAGCAGCCCAGCCTTATGCAGCGCAACGCGGCGTGAAAAAATTCGGGCTGGCCGAAACCTACGGCTGGTCGGAAGACAAGGCGCGGCAATATGCGCAGCCGGAGCGCGCGGATTTCGGCGCCTATGTAAGGCGGATCGGCTTCAAGCTGGACTGATCCGACGCCGCGATATCAGTGGAACAGCTGAATCAGGCCGATGCTGATGGTGAGCAGCAGCATCAGCGACAGCGTCACGGCCGCCGTCACCCGGCCGCCCACGGTGGCGAGAACGCGAACGTCGACGCCGAGCCCCAACGCCGCCATCGATACCACCGTGATGAAGCCGGTGACCGCCGTCAGCGGGCCGACGACCGTGGCCGGCACGATATCGAGCGAGCGCAGCACGGAAAGCACGAGAAAGCCGATGATGAACCAGGGCACGAGCCGGAAGAAGCCGGTCGTTGCCTTGCTGCCCACGCCGCCATTGAGGCGCGGGGCGATCAACGAAAACCCCACCACGATCGGCCCCAGCATCAATACCCGCATCAGCTTCACCAGCGTACCGATCTGCGTGCTCACCAGCCCCGCGGGCACGGTGGCGGCCAGCACCTGCGGGACCGCGTAGACCGTGAGGCCCGCGAGAATGCCGTATTGCGTCGCGGACAGATGCAGCAGCGGAATGAGCAGTGGCAGCCCCAGCACCATCATCACGCCGAGGATTGCGGTGAACGAGATCGAGGATGCGATTTCATCTCTGCTGGCGCCAATGACCGGGGCGACGGCGGCAATCGCCGAATTGCCGCAGATGGAATTGCCGCAGGCGATCAAAATCGACAGCTTCGCCGGCAGACCGAGCATGCGGCTGATGCCATAGCTGAGCGCCAGGGTCACGATGACGGTGGCCGCAATCGCGCCGAGCAGCCGGAGCGGCCGCCGCGCGAGGTCGCGACCGAAC
>CADEDX010000298.1 GCA_902826195.1 uncultured Bradyrhizobium sp.
GAAGATCGGCGCCACCAAGGACGGCAAGATCGTTGCCGCCCACGGCACATTCTAGCTGCAGGCCGGCGCCTTCCCGGGCTCGCCGATCCGCGGTGCCGCGGGCTGCAGCTTTACGCCCTACGACATTCCGAACCTGCTCTCGGAAGGCTATGACGTCTGCTCCAACCGCTCCAAGGTCGCGGCTTATCGCGCGCCGGGCGCGCCGATCGGCGCTTACGCGGTCGAATGCGTGCTCGACGAAGTCGCCGAGGCGCTGAAGATGGACCCGCTCGATTTCCGGCTGAAGAACGCCGCGAAGGAAGGCACCAAGGCCGCGCACGGTCCTGTGTTTCCGCGGATCGGCTATATCGAGACGCTGGAAGCCGCCAAGAATTCCGATCACTACAAGAGGCCGCTCGGCAAGCTTCAGGGCCGGGGCGTCGCCTCCGGCTTCTGGTTCAACGCCGGCGGCGAATCCTCAGCCCAGGTCAACATCACCGAGGACGGCAACGTCGTCGTCACCACGGGCCACCCTGATATCGGCGGCTCGCGCGCCGGCATCGCCAACATCTGCGCCGAGTTGCTCGGCATCGACTACAACCGCGTCTCCGTCATCATTGGCGACACGCAAACGATCGGCTTCTCCAACCTCACCGGCGGCAGCCGTGTGCTGTTCGCCTCCTCGATGGTGGTGACGCAGTCGACCGAAAAGATCATCCAGACGCTGCGCGAGCGCGCGGCAAAAATCTGGGAGATCGATCCCGAAGCGGTGAAGTGGGAGCAGGGCGCCGCGCATCCGGTCAGCCCGAATGCCGGCCAGTTCGAGCCGCTGACGCTGAAAGAACTCGCCGAGAAAGCGCCGGCGATGGGCGGACCCATCGGCGCCGGCGTGCAGCTCAATACCGTCGGCGCCGACGGCGGCTTCGGCACGCATGTTTGCGACGTCGAGATCGACGTCGATCTCGGCATCGTGCGCGTGATCCGCTACACCGCCGTGCAGGATGTCGGCCGCGCCATCCACCCCGGCTATGTCGAGGGCCAGCTCCAGGGCGGCGTCGCGCAGGGCATCGGCTGGGCGCTGAACGAAGAGTACATCTATACGAAGGAAGGCAAGGTCGATAACCCCGGCTTCCTCGACTACCGCATGCCTGTCTGCTCCGACCTTCCGATGCTCGACTGCATCATGGTCGAGATTCCGAACCCGAAGCATCCGCAAGGCGTCAAGGGCGTCGGCGAAGTGCCGTTGGTGCCGGTGATGGCGGCGGTGGCGAACGCCATCTACAACGCGCTCGGCAAACGGTTCTATGCATTGCCGATGTCGCCGCCAAAAGTGCTGGAAGTGCTGGACGCGCCGACGCAGCAGGCCGCGGAGTAACAGGAGCGTAGGGTGGGTTAGCCGCAAGGCGTAACCCACCATTGCCACGCACCGGCGGCGGATGACGCGGAGCCTGTCATCGGGCCGCGCTTACGCGGACCCGTTGGCTAATCCGCCCAACCCAACGGCCGTAGCCCGGATGAGCGCAGCGATATCCGGGACGTCACTGTCATCCCCGCATATCGCTGCGCTCATGCAGGCTACGGACCGGCACCGCAATGACCGATCTGCTTCCCTACCGCACCATGGCCTACAACAACGCCTGGGCCAATCATCGCCTGCTCACCGCCTGCCTCGCGCTCACGCCGGAAGAATTCACCGCCAAACGAACCGGCTTCTTCCCCAGCCTGCGCGCCACGCTGAACCACATCCTGATCATCGACCATTTCTACGTCGACGCCATGGAGGGCGGCACGCTCGGTCCCGCCGCCTGGGCGGACCAGGAGCCCTGCGCCACGGTCGCCGCGCTGAAGCAAGCGCAGGCCGCGGTCGACCGCCGTCTGCTCAACATCGTCGAAACGCTCGATGCCGCCGGCCTGCAGCGCATCGTCTCAATCCATCGCGGTTCCACCATTCAGCGCGAGCGGATGGACCGCCTGCTGCTGCATCTGTTCCAGCACGACATCCATCACCGCGGGCAGGCCCACAGCATGCTCAGCGGCACATCAGTGCGTCCGCCACAACTCGACGAATTTTTCTCTGAAGGTGAAGCGCCGTTGCGGGCGGCGGAGTTCGCCGAGTTGGGGTGGACCGAGGAGAAGGTATGGAGCAAGCTTGAACAGTCATGACCGATCAGCAAGCTTCCCCCTTCAACTCCATCCGCAGCGTCGACTACACCGTCATCCTCGTGCGCGACATGGCGGCGATGCGCCGCTTCTATGAAGACGTCTTGCGCTTTCCGCTGACGCGCGAGTTGTCGGCGGGGTGGATCGAGTATCAGATCGGCAGCGTCACGCTGGCGCTGTCGCGGCCGGGCCGGACGGCGAAGGATGCGCCGACGCCGAAGGGGAGCGCGTCGTTGCAGCTGGCGTTCAAGGTTGATGTGGATGACGTCGACCGCTGCGCGGAAGAGTTGCTGCGGCACGGGGTCGAGCTGCTGGAGCCGCCGACCAACCAGCCGTTCGGCCATCGCACGCTGTTCTTCAGGGATCCCGACGGGAATCTGCTCGAGGTGTATGCGGAGATTTGACGAACTTTCTCGCCGTCATGGCCGGGCGTGACCCGGCCATCCACGACTTGCTTTCGAGAGGCGAAGAGGTGGATGCCCGGGACGAGCCCGGGCATGACGAGGAAGGGTAGGGCGGATTAGCCAACGGGTCCGCGCAAGCGCGGCCCGATGACAGGCTCCGCGTCACCGCCGCCGGTGCGTGGAATGGTGGGTTACGCTGCGCTAACCCACCCTACAAAACCGCGCTTAATTCAGCGTCTGCCAGATCAGGTTGCCGTCATGGCTGCAGGTGTTGCAGTGCGCGGGCTGGTTGAAGGTGTTGGCGAGCTGCCATTCCTGCGCTTCGTTGCTCCATTGCGCGGTGGCGTGGCAGATGATGTCGTCGGAGCCGCAGGCAGCGCAGACGGGCGTGGCGCGGGCGGCGCGATTGGCGATCTTCAGCTCCGGCTGCGGCCGTTCGGGCGCAGCCCGGTCTGGCGTGACCAGATCCTGCACGATTTCGAACGGGTTCATCAGCTTGACGCGTCGCAGCATGGCATCTACTCATTTGCGAGTCGGGATTCGCTTCTTTCAAAGCTAGCGAATCAGCCGGACCGTTCCATCGCTAAATTGCGCAATCCCCGGGATTTAACTTTGTCATTTTGAAGAAGGTTCGCGCAAGCGGCCCGTGGAAAAAGACGGCTTGTGTTGACGTATCGCAACACACCGGCCGGCCGCCAGCCTACACGTCCGTAAATTCCCGGAGGTTTGGATGCCTGGCTTTACCTTGCGAATGTGGGCTGCGCTCGCCTGCATCATGCTGCCGCTCGCCGTTGCGCAGGCCCGCGATGCCGAACACGCCGGCGCCAAGGCGATGCTGGAGGATCTCTGCGGCCGCTGCCACGCCGTCGGCCGGATCGGGAAAAGTCCAAACCCGCTCGCCCCGCCGTTCCGCAGCTTTGGCGAAAAGCTCTACGATACCGATATGGTGCAGCGGCTGCAGGACGGCCTCACCACCGTGCACAAGGAGATGCCGACCTTTCGCTTCAACCGGGAAGAGGCGGCTGCCGCGGTGACCTATCTGCGGTCGATCCAGAAGAGCAAATGATGTTGCGGCTGGGTCGATCCACCGTCCAGCTCATTCCGCCATCGCCCGCAGCGCTTCGACGATGCGCTGCTGGTCATAGGGCTTTGCGAAGAACTGCGCGCCCTCGGGGAGTTGCGAGGGCTTGACGGCGCTGTGCCCGGACACCACGACGATCTGGATCGGCGGCCATCGGTCACGGATCGCGGCTGCAAGCTTGATCCCGTCCATCGAGCCCGGCATCTCGACATCGGTGAACACGATCCGGATATCCTGCCGCGCCTCCAGGATGGCGACGGCCTCGTCGGCATTTCCAGCGTAGAGCGGTTGCAGGCCGGCTTCCTCGACGAGGGCCGTCGCCATCAGCAGCAGGAGAGGTTCGTCCTCTACCACCAGCACCACCGTCGCCTTATCCATGCGATTGCCCGATCTGATGTTCGATGAGATGCAGCGGCGCGCGAAACTCGGCGCTGAATCCGGAATGTGCAAAAGTCTTCCGGACGGCGCCGGTTCCGACCATGCCGATATCAATCAGGCGGGAGCCGAGGCCGGTACGCTCAGGAGGCTGCGCGGGCGGTCCGCCCTGTTCCACCCAGCCGAGGACGAGGGCGCCATCCTCCCGGCGCCAATCCACCCGGATGATGCCGTCGGGTACGCTGAGCGATCCGTATTTGATGGCGTTGGTGGCGAGTTCGTGCAGCAGCAGGGAAAGCGAAAGCGCCGCTTTCGGTTCGAGGCTCACGTCGGGGCCGGTACGGATGACGCGCGCCGGATCGGTATGGGCGCTGATGGCGCCCAGCACGACATCGGCGAGATTTGCCGACGTCCAGCTTTGCTGCAGCAGAACGTCGTGGGCGCGGCTGAGGGCTGCAATGCGCTGGTTGAATGCCTGCACCGCGATGCGATCGCTGGCGCCGCGCAGGGTCTGCGAGGCGATTGCCTGAACCAGCGCCATCGAGTTCTTCATGCGATGACCGAGTTCCTCGTTGAGCATGATCTGCTGCTGCTCGGCGTTGCGGCGCAAGGTTATATCGTTGAACAGGACTGCAACCTGGCGCGCCGCGCGCGGTCCGATCCTGAAGGCGCGGACGTCGTACCAGCGACGATCCAGCGCTTTCGCCTCGTGCTCGAAACGAGCCGGCTGGCCGGTGAGCGCGACCTTGCCGTAGATTTCAAACCAGTACGGCTCGTGATCGGGCGCGAGATCGCGCATCCACTTTCCGGTGGCATCCCGAAGACCCGTCTGGTCGACAAAGGCCTCGTTCACCTCCACGAACCTGTAATCCTTTGGAGAGCCGTCCTTATCGAACGCCATCTCGATGACGCAGAAGCCTGCGTCGAGCGAATTGAACAGCGAGCGGTAACGGTCGTCACTGAGCTCGAGTGCAGCCTGCGCGGTCTTGCGCTCCGTAATCTGCTGGCGCAATTCGAACGCGCGCTCGTCGTGCAAGGCGATCAACCGGCGCTGGTCGAGTAGCATCATCACCTGGCGCGCCAGCGCTTCGATCGCCGCGATCTGTCCGGCATCGAGGCCGCCGGGGCGCGGCACCGTATCGATCACGCAGATCGTGCCGATGACCAGGCCGGAAGTGGCGATCAGCGGCGCGCCCGCGTAAAAGCGGATGAACGGCTCCCCGGTCACGAGCGAATTTTCCCTCGTCCGGGCGTCCTGCGTCAAATCCGGTATGTTGAGCGTTTCATGCTGCGCCAGCGCATGCGCGCAGACCGACTGGTTGATGGGCGTCTCGCAGATACCCAGTCCGGAAACGGCCTTGAACCACTGCCGGTCCCGATCCACGAGGCTAACAAGGGCAATTGGCGTTCTGCAAATCTGGCGGGCGAGCGCGACGACGTCGTCGAATCCCGGTTCCGGCGGGGTATCGAGAATGTCGTATTGTTTCAGGATCTGGAGGCGCTGCAGATCATGAACCACCGCCGGTATTTCAGTCATGGGCCTCGGCATTCGATGACAGCGCGTCTGGGGCGGGCAGTTATGGCCATGATCTCCGGGATGATGATCGCATAGCACCAATCAACCATCAGGGGGGTGGGCGGTTCCCGGAATCTTTAGCGGATCGGGGGCAAGGCAGCTCTGCGCCTGCGTTCGCAGGCGCGACGCGTTGAAGGAGCCGGGCCCTCACAATTCCCTCGCATTCGAAAACGCGAACGAACTCACACGCCGTGTATTCTCGTCCAGAATCAGCGTGCGCGTGATCGGCGGCTCGGCGCGCTGGCTGCAGTTTTCGCGCTCGCAGAGCCGGCAGTTGACGCCGATCGGCGTGCCCTCGGCCTTCTCCAGGTCCATCCCGGCGGCGTAGACCAGCTTTGCCGCATGGCGAATTTCGCAGCCCAGGCCGATCGCAAAGCGCGGCTGCGGCTGCGGATGCGGCGCCACCGGACGGCGCACCATCTGCGCGATCGAGAAATAGCGCGTACCGTCGGGCAGTTCGATCACCTGCTTGAGCAGGCGGTCCGGCGTATCGAAGGTCGAATGCACATTCCATAACGGACAGGTACCGCCGAACTTCGAGAACGGAAACGTGCCGGAGGAAAACCGCTTTGAGACGTTGCCGGCATTGTCGACGCGCAACAGGAAGAACGGCACGCCGCGCGCGTTCGGCCGCTGCAGCGTGGTGAGGCGGTGGCACACCTGCTCGAAACCGGCGTTGAAGCGCTGCGCCAGTACGTGCACGTCATAGTTCAGCGCTTCCGCCGCGCCGTGGAACGGCTGATAGGGCATCATCGCGGCGGCGGCGAAATAATTGGCCAGCGTGATCCGGTAGAGCCGGCGCGGCGTATCGTCGAGAGGGCCGCCACGATTGACGATGGCATCGATACTGGCGCCGCATTCGGTCAGCCCAATCTGCAGCGCGAGCTGGAAGGCGCGGCCGGAGCCGTCGACCAGTTCCGAAATCAGAAGCTGCCGGCGATGGCGGTCGAACCGCCGCAGCGTCTCGCGCATCACGTCGACCGGCATGATGCGGGTCTGAATCGAATGCTTTTCGCGCAGGCGCGCGGCCAGCGCAGCGAACAGCTCCTCGGCGGAAACGTTGAGTTCGTCGCGCAAGTTTTCGGCGGCCTGCTCCAGCTCCGGAAAATAGTTGCGGTTGGCCTCGATCAGGTCGCGCACGCGCTCGATCGGGTTGGCCTCAAATCGCGTGCCCTCGTCGCGGTCGGCCATCTGGGCTGCGACCAGGGTTTCGCCACGGCGGGCCTCGGTATAGGCGGCGTACAGCCGCTGCAGCGAATGGGTGACGCCGGGGCATAGCTCGGCGAGGTCGCGCAATTCCTGCTTGGGCAGGTCGATCTGCCGGAACAGCGGGTCGGAGAAGATTTCGTTCAACTCGGCAAAGAAACGGTCCTCGTCGGCGGTAGCGAGGTCGCGCAGGTCGAGATCATAGGTCTCTGCCAGCCGGAGCAGGATCTGCGCCGTCACCGGCCGCTGGTTCCGCTCTATCAGGTTGATATAGCTCGGAGAAATTCCGAGCCCCTCGGCGATCTGGGTCTGCGACAGCCCGAGCTGCTGGCGGATCCGCCGGAAACGGGGACCGACGAACAGTTTTTTTCCGGAGTCGGCGGGCATGGTCGGGTTCCCGGTCTGAGTTGTGACAAGCTTTACAAAATGACATCTATGACAAGTTTAGATGTTACATGACATCACCATTCGAAATCAAGAACTCTATACGAAATAGGCGTTTTAGCGTTTAGCTCGCGGCACGTTTCGCAATGCACTGTCAAGAATGTCGATTGAAGGGATTACGATCATGAACTACCAGCCGCGTGGCATCAGCGACCAGGCCCTCCAGGCACCCGCCTCCTATGCGAGCGAGCTCGCCGCCGCCAAGGCGCTGCTCGAAACCAAGCCGACCTGGAACGGTGTAACCGCCGAGGCCGTGGCGCGGATGCGCCTGCAGAACCGCTTCAAGACTGGCCTGGACATCGCCCGTTACACCGCGGCGCTGATGCGCGCGGACATGGCGGCCTATGACGCCGATCCCACCAAGTACACCCAGTCGCTAGGCTGCTGGCACGGCTTCATCGCGCAGCAGAAGCTGATCTCGGTCAAGAAGCATTTCGGTGGCAAGACCGATCGCCGCTACCTCTATCTCTCCGGCTGGATGATCGCAGCGCTGCGCTCCGAGTTCGGACCGCTGCCCGACCAGTCGATGCACGAGAAGACCTCGGTGCCGGCGCTGATCGAAGAACTCTACACCTTCCTGCGTCAGGCGGATTCCCGTGAACTCAACGACATCTTCCGTGGCATCGACGCCGCCCGCAAGGCCGGCGACAAGGCCAGGGAAAAGCAGCTGATCGAGAAGGTCGACAACTTCCAGACCCACGTCGTGCCCGTCATCGCTGACATCGACGCCGGCTTCGGCAATGCCGAGGCGACCTATCTGCTCGCCAAGAAGATGATCGAGGCGGGCGCCTGCGC
>CADEDX010000299.1 GCA_902826195.1 uncultured Bradyrhizobium sp.
TGGTTCCTGGCGTTCGCGCTGACGGCGGCGGCCAACGTGCGCACGCTGGCGCTGATCGAGGTGCTGTTCGCGCAGGCCGTGTCGTATTATTCGTTCAAGCAGCCGCTGTCGGCGCGTGAACTGTTTGGCATCGCACTGATCGTCGTGGGCGTGGCGCTGCTGGTAGCGGTGTAGCTAAGTCGTCATTCCGGGGCGCGCGAAGCGCGAACCCGGAATCCAAGCCGCAGCCAGGTCGATCCTGATGGGATAACCGGCATCATCCCCGTGGAGAGTTGGACCCTCAGATGTGCAATTGCACATCATAGTTCGCCGCGTTGCGGCGCCTCGGAATGACATTGCACGCTAGCTAATTCCTGTCGTCCGGCAGCACCGGCAACGGAGAAACCTCGACGCCTTCGTCGATCAGCGCGCGGGCTTCGTCCGGCGAGGCCTCGCCGTAGATCGGGCGGTGCTCGATATCGCCGTAATGCATCTTGCGCGCTTCGTTGGGGAAGCGTTCGCCGACATTGTCGGCGTTCTTGACGATGTGATCCCGCAATTCCTTGATCTTGGCGCGCAGCTCTCGTTCCTGCGCCATCAGCAGCGGCGTCGATTCCGACGATGCCGCGACTTCGGCGGCCGGCGCCTGCGGGGCGGTATCTCGGCCCTTCTTGCTCACGATCCGCGGGGCCATGATGGCGCGATCGACCTTGGCCGAGCCGCAGGAGGGGCAGCTCACCAGCTTGCGCTTCTCCTGGCTTTCGTAGGCCGCCGAGCTTTGAAACCAGCTTTCGAACGCGTGGCCCTTCTCGCAGCGAAGGTTGTAGCGGATCATACCGAACCCCGGACGAGGTGGAGATGCTCCGGACCTGCCTTGGGATCGGCGAGGCCGAAACGCCGGCCGTGCTGCAGCGACGGCACGGTTTTGCGCGCCGTCTCCACCCTGGATGGTTCGATCTCGGCAAGGAACACGCCGGGCTCGACGCCGCCCTCGGCAAGGATCTCGCCCCAAGGCGCGATGATCAGCGAATGGCCGTAGGTCTCGCGCTTGTTCTCATGCATGCCGCATTGGGCGGCCGCGAACACGAAGCACCCGGTCTCGATCGCGCGGGCGCGCAGCAGCGTGTGCCAATGCGCCTCGCCGGTCTTGCGTGTGAAGGCCGACGGCACCGTGAGGAACGACGCGCCGGCTTCGGCCAGCGCGCGATACAGCGCCGGAAACCGCACGTCGTAGCAGATCGTCAGCCCGATGCGGCCCCACGGCAGGTCCGAGATCACGGCCGTTTCGCCCGGCTGGTAATTGGCGGATTCGCGATAGCTCTCGCCGCCGGGCAGGTCGATATCGAACATGTGGATCTTGTCGTAGCTCGCCAGCACGCTTCCGTCGGGGGCGATCAGGAACGAGCGGTTGACGGCGCGCTCCGGCGAAAAGCGCAGCGCCAGCGAGCCGATATGGAGATGGATTTTCAGTTCCTTTGCCAGATCGCGATAGGCTTTCAGCGAAAGGTCGTCTTCTTCCGAAGCCAGATGCTCGAACAGCGCCTTGCGGTTCAGCTGCATCATGTTGCTCACCTCCGGGGTGAGCACGTAATCGGCGCCTTGCGCGGCGGCTTCGCGGATCAGCCGGATGCCCTGCTCGAGGCTGGGCTCGGGCAACAATCCGGTGCGCATCTGCACCATGGCAGCCGTAAAGGTCGAACCAACGCTCATGACGAGGCCTTTTCTCCTGACAGCAGACCGTCGAGCTTGCCCGCGCGGTCCAGCGCGTAAAGCTCGTCACAGCCGCCGACATGGGTTGTGCCGATGAAGATTTGCGGAAAGGTCGAGCCGTGCCCGGCGCGCTCGTACATCTGCTCGCGATAGGCCGGGTCATCAGCCACGTTCAATTCGGTGAACGCGGCGTTCTTGCGCGTCAGCAGTGATTTGGCGGCGGTGCAGTAGCCGCAGCCCGGGCGAGTGAAGATTTCAATGGCGGTCATGGCGCGCTCTGATTTGGCAAGTACTTGAATTATATGGGAGCGCGGTGGCTGTCCACAACCCGCGCGAATACCAGCACATCGACCTGCGCGGCCTCGGCGCGCAGCAGCGCCCGGGCGCAGGCATCCGTCGTGGCGCCCGATGTGAGGACATCGTCGACAAGGACGATTCGGCGTCCGGCGATGTCCGCGCTGCGTTCAGGCGCGACCTTGAAGGCGCCCCGGACGTTTGTGGCGCGCTGCGGCCGGGACAGCCCGATCTGCTGCGCGGTCGGACGGATGCGGCGGAGCGCCTCGGAGGCCAGTTTGACGCCGCTCTGGCGCGGAATCACCCGCGCCAGCGCGCCGGACTGGTTGTAACGGCGGCTCCAGCCGCGCCGCCATTGCAACGGAACCGGCACCAGCACGTCGGCCAAGCAGTTCCTGTCCGGCGCGGGCCATCCAGCGGCCCAAGGCGGGCGCCAAATCCGTGCGGTCCTGGTACTTCAGCGCATGCACCAGCGTGCGGGCGACGTCGTCGTAGCGCACCGCGGCGCGGGCGCGCTGGTACGCCGGTGGGTTGGCAATGGCCTCCATCGACAGCAATTCCGGCCCGGGGTCGTAAACGAAGGGTATCCCGAGCCGCGGACAACAAGGCGGTTCGATGAACGACAGCTTTGCCCAGCACGCCGCGCAGACGCCCTCGCCATCGACCGGTTCGCGGCAGGACACGCACTGCGTCGGCAGGGCAATGTCGAGCGCGAGCTTTGGCAGATGCGCGAGCGCATCGCGACAGGCGCCAAGCGCGCTGCGCAAATGTCCGGCAATGGAACGTGGTGGGGATACCTCGGCGTCCATGGGGATGGGGCTAGCGCTGGCGGGCTTTGCGCTCAAGCGCAGGATTGCCAGAGGCGGGGCGGGCAGCGTACCAACCGGCATGGTTTCGAACCCGTCTGCCGCACCCATCCTGTTCGACCGCGCATTATTGCGCGCGCGGATGGAGCGCGCGCAGCGTGGCGGCGCCGCGACCTTTTTGCTCGATCGCATCCGGGAGGATTTTGAAGATCGGCTGCAGGCGGTGATGCGGAATTTTGCCGATGTCGCCGATATCTGGACGCCCGACGGATTGCTGCGAAAGCCGCTGGCCGATCGCTTCCAGTCGATCACCTGCATCGATCCCGATCAATCGGAAGCGCTTCCACTGCAACCGCAATCGCTCGACCTCGCCGTCTCGGCGCTAGCGTTCCAGTTTGCGAATGATCTGCCGGGCGTGCTGGCGCAGATCCGCCGCGCGCTGCGGCCCGACGGGCTGCTGCTGGCCGCGATGATCGGCGGCGATACGTTGACGGAACTCCGGCAATCCTTTGCCGCGGCGGAGGCCGAATGCGAGGGCGGGGTCTCACCGCGCGTCGCGCCATTCGCCGATCTGCGCGACGTCGGCGCGCTGCTGCAGCGCGCGGGGCTGGCGCTGCCGGTCACCGACGTCGATCGCGTCGTGGTGCGCTACGACAGCGCGTCTGCGCTGATGGCCGATCTCCGGCGGATGGGCGCGACCAATATCCTGATCGAGCGGCGGCGCACGCCGACCCGCCGCGCCACCATGCTGCGGATGGCGCAGATTTACGACGAGCGGTTTGCCGACGCGGACGGCCGCATCCGCGCAACTTTTGACGTGATCTGGCTATCCGGCTGGGCGCCGCATGAGAGCCAGCAGCAGCCGTTGAAGCCGGGCTCGGCGAAGGCGAGTTTGGAGGCGGCGGTGAAAAATGCGTCGAAGACCTGAGTCCTCTTCGTCATGCCCCGGCTTGTCCCGGGCATCCACGCCCTTCCCTGGGCGTCACCAGAACGTGGATGGCCGGGACAAGCCCGGCCATGACGGCAACTTCCGAGCTACATCAACACATCGATCAAATGCGGGATCAGCGGAATGTCCGCCGGCGGCATCGGGTAGTCGCGCAGCTTGTTGGCGCGGACCCAGGCCAGTTGCTGGCCTTCGCGCGCGATAGCCAAGCCTTCCCAGCGCCGGCAGATGTAGAGCGGCATCAGCAGATGGAAGGTTTCATAGCCGTAGCTGGCGAACGTCAGGGGCGCGAGGCAGGGCTCGCTGACCTCGATGCCGATTTCCTCGCGCAATTCGCGGATCAGGGTCTGCTCCGGACGTTCGCCGGGCTCGACCTTGCCGCCGGGAAATTCCCACAAGCCGGCCAGCGCCTTGCCTTCCGGGCGCTGGGCGATCAGCACGCGCTTGTCGGCATCGACCAGCGCGCAGGCGACGACGAGGGTGAGCTTGATGTCGGCCATGCGCCGCGCTCTCGCCTATGACCGGTAGTCGCCGTTGATCGCGACGTATTCCTTGGTGAGGTCGCAGGTGAGCACGCGGTCGCGGCCCTTGCCGAGGCCAAGCGTGACCTTGATCTGGATTTTCGGGTTCTTCATCACCTCGGAAACCTCGGCCTCGTTGTAGGACGGGTCGCGTGCGCCGCTTTTGGCGACGCGGATGCCGTTGAACGAGATCGAGAGCTTGTCGCGGTTGGCGGGTTCGCCGGCCTTGCCGACCGCCATCACCACGCGGCCCCAATTGGCGTCCTCGCCGGCAATCGCCGTCTTCACCAGCGGCGAATTCGCAATCGACATCGCGATCTTGCGCGCCGAATTCTTGGTGGTCGCGCCTTCCACGACCACCTCGACCAGCTTTCGCGCGCCTTCGCCGTCGCGGGCGACCTGTTCGGCGAGGTCGGCCAGCACGGCATGGAACGCCTTGGCAAACGCCTTCAGCCTGGGATCGCTGGCGCGGCTGATCTTCGGCGCGCCGTTGGCGCCGGCCGCGCCGGTGGCGAAGGCCAGCAACGTGTCCGACGTCGAGGTGTCGCTGTCGATGGTGATGGCGTTGAACGTGTCCTCGACGCCGCTCTTGAGCAGAGACTGCAGCACGGCCGACGACAGCGGCGCGTCGGTGAAGACGAAGGACAGCATGGTTGCCATATCGGGCGCGATCATGCCGGCGCCCTTGGCCATGCCGTTGATGGTGACCTTCGCCTTGCCGAGTTTCACGGTCGCCGTCGCCACCTTCGGGAAGGTGTCGGTGGTCATGATCGCCCGGGCGGCGTCCATCCAGCGATCTGATGTGGCGGCGTTCGCCAGCGTTGCCAGCACGCCGTCGAACTTGGTGGCGTCAAGCGGCTCGCCGATCACGCCGGTCGAGGCGAGGAAAACGTCGGAGGTCGCGCAGCCGACGGCCTTCGACGCGATCTGTGCGGTCAGCGCGGTGGATTGCTTGCCGGTCTTGCCGGTGAAGGCGTTGGCATTACCCGAATTGACCACCAGCGCGCGCGCCTTGCGGCCCTTCAGCCGGGCGCGGCACCATTCGACGGGGGCAGAGGGGCATTTCGACTTGGTGAAGACGCCGGCGGCCGTGGTGCCCTTGTCCATCACGGCCAGCAGCACGTCGGTGCGGTTCTTGTAGCGGATACCGGCGGCGGCGGTGGCGAGCTTGACACCCGCAATCGCCGGCATTTCGGGAACATCGGTCGGGGCGAGGGGGGAGACGGCAGTGGACATGCGAGCACCTGTTCGGCCAGATCAAACCATAGCCGGACCAGCCCCGGCCATCGACGTCTTCAGGGCCGGTGAGCGAACCCCGGACATGAAACGGCCGGGCGCTTCGGCCCGGCCATGACGATGGTCAATACTATTGGTATCGCCGAAGGAACAGCGATTTTTTATTTCTTGGTCGGAGGCGCCATCTTGGAATCCGACGGCTTCGGCGCGTCGGTCTTGGCGGCTTCAGCCGGCTTGTCCATGCGCTCGACCTTGGCGGCCTCGCGCAACTTGGCGACGTATTCGGCCTGGGCCTTGCGCGTCACATAGGTCTCGATCTGGGCCTTGACCTGCTCGAACTCGGGGGCCTTGCGGGCGCGCTTTTCCTCGACCTTGATGATGTGCCAGCCGAATTGCGACTTCACGGGGTCCGAGATCTTGCCGGGTTCGAGCGTGAAGGCGACGGTGGAGAATTCCGGCACCATCTGTTCCTTGGTGAAGAAGCCGAGATCGCCGCCATCGGAGGCGCCGGGATCCTTGGACTTCTTCTTTGCCAGCTCGGCGAAGTCGCCGCCCTTCTTCAGCTCTTCGGCGATCGCCTTGGCCTCGTCCTCGGTCTCGACCAGGATATGCCGGGCGTGGACTTCCATTTCGCCGGTGATCTGCTTGGAGGCCTCCTCATAGACCTTCTTCATGGCCTCGTCGGTGGTCGCAGCCTTGCCCTCGGTGGCGAGCAGGCTGTCCATCAAGAGGCGGCTGCGGGTGAAGGCCAGGCGCTTCTTGAAGTCCTCGGAATTCTCGACCTTCTTGTCCTCGGCCGCCTTGGCGACGATTCTCAGGTCGATCAGGAAGGCCAGCACGTTGTCCTTCTTGGTCGCCGGGTCCATCTGCGCGAGGCTGGGGCCCAGCTCCTCTTCCGCGAGCGCCACGTCGCTCTGACGTATCTCGACACCGTTAACCTTGGCGAGAACGGGGTTGTCCTGGGCACGAAGGGGTCCGGCGGCCAAAATCGCGGCCAGGCAGGCCGTCGCGGCCAGGGTGGCGAGGCCGAAACGCAGGCCGGCTTTCGTTTCCAGGAACGAGGTGGTCATGCAAAATCCTTGTCTTGAAGAGGAGGGCGGCGAAGGCGGCGGGACACTCGCCCAATCATACGGCCTTGGCAACGCGAAAAGTCTGTCAAAATGATGAATTCCTTGACAGATGACCGCACGTTGACAAGGTCCGAACCCAGCCATATCTGTGCCGGAACCACCGGCGGCGATAACGCTTATTTTGCTGCGTTTTTCGCCGTTGAACCTTGGATTGCTTACTTCCCACTCATTAGGCGGACGATGCCCCGGGACGGGGGTATTTTCCGCGATGTGTCACGGTGAGTTGATAAGCGGCCCGGTGGACCACGTCACGGCTTGCAACGCAAGTAACGGTAAAGACAGGAATTGGCATGATCGGCGCGCTCGCCCGCAAGTTTTTCGGATCCGCCAACGACCGGCGGGTGAAGGGTTATCAGACCCGCGTCAACGCCATCAACGCGCTCGAGCCTGAGCTTGTGAAACTGTCGGACGAGGCGCTGAAAGCCCGCACCGCTGAATTCCGCCAGCAGCTCGCCGACGGCAAGACGCTCGACGACATCCTGGTCCCGGCCTTCGCCACCGTGCGCGAGGCCGCCAAGCGCACCCTCGGCCAGCGCCATTTCGACGTCCAGCTGATCGGCGGCATGGTGCTGCATGAGGGCGATATCGCCGAGATGAAGACCGGCGAAGGCAAGACGCTGGTGGCGACGCTGGCGGTCTATCTCAACGCGCTGGCCGGCAAGGGCGTCCACGTCGTCACCGTCAACGACTACCTCGCCCGCCGCGACTCCGAGTGGATGGGCGAGATCTATTCCTTCCTGGGCATGACCACCGGCGTGATCGTGCACGGCCTCGACGACGCCGAGCGCAAGACCGCCTATGCCTGCGACATCACCTACGGCACCAACAACGAATACGGCTTCGACTATCTGCGCGACAACATGAAGTACCGGCTGGAGGACATGGTCCAGCGCGGGCATTATTACGCGATCGTCGACGAAGTCGACTCGATCCTGATCGACGAAGCGCGCACGCCGCTGATCATCTCCGGTCCGCTGGACGACCGCTCGGACTTCTACAACACCATCGACACCTTCATGCCGAAGCTGGAGAAGAAGGTCGATTACGAAGTCGACGAGAAGCAGCGCACGGTGACGCTGACCGAAGGCGGCATGGAGAAGATCGAGACGCTGCTGCGCGATGCCGGCCAGCTCAAGGGCGAGTCGCTCTACGACGTCGAGAACGTCTCGGTCGTGCACCACGTCAACCAGGCGCTGCGGGCGCACTCGCTGTTCACCCGCGACAAGGACTATATCGTCCGCGACGACGAAGTCGTTATCATCGACGAGTTCACCGGCCGCATGATGCCGGGACGGCGCTATTCGGAAGGCCTGCACCAGGCGCTGGAAGCCAAGGAGCACGTCCAGGTCCAGCCGGAAAACCAGACGCTGGCCTCGATCAC
>CADEDX010000300.1:0-4766 GCA_902826195.1 uncultured Bradyrhizobium sp.
CCACCCAGCAACGCATCCTCGTCGACAACCCGGGCTCTACGGCTTCCCGAACTGAAAGCTTGAAGCAACCATGACCGTCAACAACAAGCGCGTGTTCTACGTCAAATACCTCGCCCACGAGATCTATGTCGATATCCTCAAGAAGCGCGCTCATGTGCGGCTCGACCGGCTGGACAACGACAGTCCCGATGCCGTCGCGGCACCCATCCTGGCGGAAGCGCATGCCTATCAGGTTGGGGCGGCGCGCGACGAGATCGCCCCGCATTTCCATGTTCACGCGGATCTGTTGAAGCGGGCGCCGAACCTGCTGATCGTGTCCTCGAACGGCGCGGGCTTCGATCCCGTCGACGTCGATGCCTGCACGGCGGCGGGCGTGGTGGTGGTCAATCAATCCGGCGGCAACGCCAATTCGGTCGCCGAGCACGCGCTCGGCATGATGCTGACGCTGTCCAAACGCATCCTCGAGGCCGACCGCGCGCTGCGCCGCGAGGCCAATGTCAACCGGAATGCACTGATCGGCAACGAGGTCCAGGGCAAGACGGTCGGCATCGTCGGCATCGGAAATGTCGGCCGCCGCATCGCCGAGCTCTGCACCGGGCTGCTGCATATGAAGGCGATCGCCTACGATCCTTATCTCAGCGCGGAAGAGATCGCCGCCCGCGGCGCCGAGAAGGTCGAGCTTCACGACCTGATGCGCCGCGCGGATTTCGTCTCGATCTCGTGCCCACTGAGCAAGGACAACCGCCGAATGATCGGCGCCCGCGAATTCGCGTTGATGCAGCCCCACGCCTTTTTCGTCACCACCGCACGCGGCTTCATTCACGACGAGGAGGCGCTGTACGAGGTGCTGCGCGACAAGCGGATCGCCGGCGCCGGCCTCGATGTCTGGGACAAGGAGCCGCCGCCGCCGGAGCATCCGCTGCTGCAGTTCGACAACGTGCTGGCGAGCCCGCACACCGCTGGCGTCACCAAAGAGGCGCGGGTGAACATGGGCAAGATCGCCGCTGAACAGATTCTCGATGCGCTGGACGGCAAGCGTCCGCCGCGCATCGTCAATCCCGAGGTGTGGCCGGCCTATGTGAAGCGTTTTGAGCGGACGTTCGGTTTCACGCCGAATTAGGCCGTCGCTTCCGTGAAAGACGATCCCATGACGGCCGAGCCGGCAGACCATTTTTATGAGTCCCAGGGGCTACGGCTGCACTATGTCGACTGGGGCAATGAGGCCGCGCCGCCGCTGATCCTGGTTCACGGCGGGCTCGACCATTGCCGCAACTGGGATGTCGTCGCGCGCGCATTGCAACCGCATTTCCATGTCGTGGCGCCCGATCTGCGCGGGCATGGCGATTCCGAATGGGCGAGGGGAAGCAGTTACAGCCTGGCCGATCATGTCTACGATCTCTCTAGGCTGATACGGTTCGCCGGATTGCAGCATCCGGCCATTGCCGGTCACTCCATGGGCGGGATGGTGTCGCTGGCCTATGCCGGAACCTACCCGGCGCAGGTGTCGCGCCTCGGCGTGCTGGACGGCATCTTTCTGGCGGGCTCCCGGCGTACGCCGATCCACGAGCAGATGTCGCGCTGGATCGACCAGCTCGATCGTATCGGGGACCGCGAAGCCAGCACGTTCCGGTCCATCGAGGAGGCATCGCAACGGCTCGCGACACGCAACAAGCGCCTGACGCCCGCGCTGGCTTTACATTTGGCCCGCCACGGTCTTCGGCAGGAGGCCGACGGTTTGTATCGCTGGAAGTTCGACCATCATCTGCGGGCGCGGGCGCCATACCGGCTGCTGCCGGACGACTACACCGGCCTGTGGTCGCGGATCACCTGTCCAACCCTGTTGATGTGGGGCGACGAAAGCTACCTTCCGGATCCCGAAGCTGCCGGTCTGCTGTCGCATTTCGGGCAGGCCGAGTTTCAGAAGATCGCAGGCGCAGGCCATTGGCTGCATCATGACCGGCTGGACGAAGTGCTGGCGTCGCTACGGCGGTTTCTCGACGTGACTCAGCCTGCTCAAGCACGGTGAGGTGAGAGATGTCCGACAAGATGCGTTATGTTCGCCAGCCCAGCGCGGAATCCGCCGGCGAGGCGCCGGGCCGCGGGCGCCTCAAGGGCCGCCGGATTCTGGTGGTCGGCGGCGGACAGCGGACGTTTGACGCCGCGACCGATCCGGTCGGCAACGGCCGGGCGATGTCGCTGCTGTTTGCCAGGGAAGGGGCTCACGTTGCGGTCGCCGACGTCATCCGCACCAGCGCCGACGATACCGTCCGGCGAGTGACGGCCGAGCATGGCCAGGCGTTTTCGATCCAGGCTGACATCGCGCGCGAAGAAGATGTCAACCGCATGATCGAGGAGGCGATCGAGGGTCTCGGCGGCCTCGACGGCATGGTGCTCAATGTCGGCATCGGGACCGGCGCGCTTGGGCTCGACGGCGTGAACCTCCAGGAATGGAACGACACCTTTGCGGTCAACCTCACAGGGCCGATGCTGTGCTGTCGCAAAGCGCTCAAGGACATCGCCGACGGTTCCTCGATCGTGTTCATCTCCTCCATCGCCGCGCTCCGTTCCGGTTCGCGGCTGATCGCCTATGACGCATCGAAGGCGGCGCTCGGCGGCCTGATGCGCAATGTGGCGAAGGAGGGCGCCATGCGCGGCGTGCGCGCCAACATCATCTATCCGGGCCTGGTCGATACGCCGCTCGGCCGGCACGCCAGCGCCGGCCGGCCGTCGCGAAGCGCGGCGGGCGTGCCGTTTGGGCGGATGGCAACGGGCTGGGAGATCGCCTACGCGGCGCTGTTTTTCATCTCCGACGAAAGTGTCTACGTCAACGCGCAGGCGTTGGCGGTCGACAGCGGAATCACCGGGCTATAGGGCCGAATCCGGAGAGAAAATCTCATTCGCCGGCGGCTCGATCGGGGTAACAAATCTACTGCCGATCGGCCTCCTGACGAAGCATACATTGCTATTTTCGTAGAGATATCGACTACTTAGCCCCACAGGACCATGTTCGCGGTGCGCCTTGCCCCCGGCGCATATGGGAAGACGAAGAAATGCGACAGATTGGTTCATTGCTGCGCGGTGTGTCGTTCCGGATCGGACGCCAGCTGTCCCAGATCGTCGCGATTGCCGCCGCCAGCCTGCCGCGTGCCGGCGCTTAAGGTGCGTTCTTTGTTCTTCTGGCAACAAGCCTAGTAGCCGCGTTCGCGGTCGACGGAGTGCGGTGGGCGCCTGCCGGCGCGTATCGCTTCGGCGGTCGCTCGAAACGTTGCCCCGATCGCTTCCACGCTCACTTCGCAGGCATCATGAGGCGTGACGACGATGTTGGGATGTCGCCAGAACGGATGCCGCAGCGGCAATGGCTCGGTCGCGAACACATCGAGCGCCGCGCCGGCAAGCTGGCCGTCCTCCAGCGCAGCGAGCAGGTCGGCTTCGAGCAGATGCTCGCCGCGGCCGACCTGGATCAGGTAACCGCCGCGGAACATGCGCGCGAACATGTTGCGGTTGAGGATGCCTTTGGTCTCCGGCGTCAGCGGCAGCAGGTTCACGAGAACCTCGGTCTGGCCGAGCATGGCATCGAGACCTGCGGCGCCATGAAAGCCATGCACGACTTTTGGCGTCGGCTTTGCGGTTCGGCTCCACGCCATGACCGGAAAACCGAGCAAAGCGAGATCGGCGGCGACCCTGCGGCCGATTTCGCCAAAGCCTAGAATCCCGACCGGCACATCCTGCGCCCGGCGCGGGCCGAGACGCTTCCAGCGTTCGTCGCGCTGCTGCGCCTGATAGTTCGCAAAGCGCCGCTGATGGCCGATGACGTGCCAGGCGACGAAGCCGGACATCATTTGCGCCTGCGCGGGGTCGACGACACGGATCACGTCGACATCGGGACGCAGGCTGGGGCACGCCAGGATGTTGTCGACGCCGGCGCCGATCGAGCAGACCGCCTGCAGATTAGGATAGCGTTCGAATGCGTCATCCGGCGGATGCCAGGCCACCGCCAGCCGGATATCCGTTTCGGGACCGTCGTGCGGATGGCTGAAGATTTCGATGCGGTCGGCGGCGCGCATGAATTGCGGGCCGAGATAGCCGCGTAGATCGAGGCTTTTGCTAATCAGGACGCAGTGCATCGTTCGTGATCCGCTTCATGCCGCCTTCGACGATGACGCCTGGCCGGGCACCGCGGCAAGCAGTTCGCGCGTGTAGGCGTGCTCGGGGGCAGCGAACAGCAACGCCGCCGATTTGAGTTCGACGATCGCGCCGCGCTGCATCACGGCGATGCGGTCGCAAATCTGTGCGGCCACGCGCAGATCATGAGTGATGAACAGCATCGAAAGGCCCAGCCGGACCTTCAGGTCTTCCAGCAGGTCCAGCACCTGCGCCTGCACCGACACGTCGAGCGCAGAGACTGCTTCGTCGGCGACCAGGATTTCCGGATCGAGCGCCAAAGCCCGCGCAATGCCGATGCGCTGCCGTTGGCCGCCGGAGAATTCATGCGGAAAGCGTTCCATCGCACTGGCGTTGAGGCCGACCAGGCTGAGCAGTTCGCCGGCGCGCTTTCGCGCTGCCGCCGGATCGACGCCATGCGCGATCGGGCCATCGGTGATGATGTTGCCGACCTTCCGGCGCGGGTTGAGCGAGGCGAACGGATCCTGAAAAACCATCTGGATGCGGCGGCGCTGTTCGCGCAGCGCCTTTCCCTTGATCCGGGTGAGATCGACGTCGCCGATACGGACGGTGCCGGCGTCGGGTTCGATCAGCCGCATCACGAG
>CADEDX010000300.1:4866-7997 GCA_902826195.1 uncultured Bradyrhizobium sp.
ACGCGATCGGCGATCTCGGCGACGACGCCGAAATCATGGGTGATGAACATGACGGCCATGTTGCGGCGTCGCTGCAGGTCGCGGATCAGCTTGAGGATCTGCGCCTGCGTCGTGACGTCGAGCGCAGTCGTCGGTTCGTCGGCCACCAGCACGGTCGGCTCCAGCGCCAGCGCCATGGCGATCATGGCGCGCTGGCGCTGGCCGCCGGATAATTGATGGGGGTAGGCACGAACGATCCGCTCGGGGTCGGGCAGGCCGACTTCGCCGATCAGGGCGAGAGCCTTTTGCCGGCGCTCCCTTGGCGTCAGCAGGTCATGCGCCTCGAACATTTCGGCGATCTGGTCGCCGATACACATTAGCGGATTGAGCGCCGTCATCGGCTCCTGGAACACCATGGCGATGCCGCGGCCACGCAGCGCCAGCCATTCCGCCGGGCCGAGCGAAAGCAGGTTCTTCCCATCGAACAGGATCTCGCCGGCTTCAGCCGTCACCGTTTCCGGCAGCAGGCCCATCAGCGCATGCGCGCACATCGATTTACCGGAGCCGGATTCGCCGACCACGCAAAGGATTTTTCCGGCGGATAGTTCGAACGACACGTCGTCCACGGCATAAGCCCGGTCGCCACCGGGTGGCAGCGCGAGCTTCAGGTCCTTGATGACGACGCTCATGCTCAGCGCCCTCCCTTGGCGAGGCGGGGATTGAGTGCGTCGTTGAGGCCTTCACCGATCAGGTTCAGCGCCAGCACAGAGACCAGAATGGCGATGCCGGGGAATATCGTGATCCACCAGGCCTGGCGGATCACGGTGCGGCCCGCGCCGACCATGTAGCCCCACGACATCAAGTTGGGATCGCCGAGCCCGAGGAAGGAGAGCGAGGATTCCAGCAGGATCGCGGTTGCGACCATCAGCGAGGCCAGGACGATGACCGGCGACAGCGCGTTGGGCAGGATCTCGCGCCAGATGATCCACCAATTGGTCTGGCCGGTCACGATTGCCGCCTGGACATATTCGCGCGTGCGCAGCGACAGCACTTCGCCGCGCACCAGCCGCGCCACCGGCGGCCAACTGACGATGGCGATAGCGATCACGATCGAGACGATGGAGGGCTGCATGATCGCGACGAGCACGATTGCGAGTGCAAAGCTCGGGACAGTCTGGAAGAACTCGGTGAAGCGCATCAGGGCATCGTCGATCTTGCCGCCGAAATATCCGGCCGTCGCGCCGAGCGGGATACCAACCGCCAGCGACGCGAGCGTCGAGATCAGGCCGACCAGCAGCGAAACCCGCGCACCGTAGATGATGCCTGCCATCACGTCGCGGCCGAGCGCATCGGTGCCGAGCGGCAGGTGCGCAAGCGTGAACGGCGGCAGGAACGGCCGCTGTACCATGCGCCATGGCGAGGTCGGAAACAGCAACGGACCGACCAGCGCAACCGCAACCGCCATCGTCAGGATCGCGACGCCGATCATGCCGCCGGGATTGCGCAACAGCATTCGCCAGACCTGTCTCATGAGGCAAACTCGATGCGGGGATCGACGGAACGGTAGACGAGATCCGTGATCAGGTTGAAGGCCAGCACCATGGCCGAGCAGACGACGAAAACGCCGAGCAGCAGATTGTAGTCGCGCTGCAGCAGTGCCTCGTACATCAGGCGGCCGATGCCGGGCCATGCGAACACGGTCTCGGTCAGAACCGCGCCGCCGACCAGCGTGCCGGCCTGCAGACCCGCGAGCGTCACCACCGGCAACAGCGCGTTGCGCAGCACGTGCCGGCGCTGGATCACGGTGTCGGACAGGCCCTTGGCGCGCGCCGTCTTGACGAAGTCGAGCCTGTTGACCTCGAGCATCGAGGCACGCGTCATGCGGGCATAGGTGGCCATGAAGAACAGGCCGATGGTGGTCGCCGGCAGGACAAGGTGGGCGGCGACGTCGAGCACGTGCGTCAGCCCGGTATAGTTAGCGCCCACCGTCTCGTAGCCGAAACTAGGCAGCCAATCCATCGTGACCGAAAACAGCAGGATCGCCATCAGCGCTACCCAGAACAGCGGCGTGGCGTAGAAGACCAGCGCCAGCACCGTGATCGCGGTGTCTGCCCAGGTGCCGGCAAAGCGCGCCGCCAGCGCGCCGAACAGGATGCCGAACGCCAGCGAAATCGCAAAGGCGGTCCCGGTCAGCAACAGCGTTGCCGGCAAGCGCTGCAGGATCAGCGTTGCGACCGGCGTCTGCTGGCGGAACGAGAATCCGAGATCCAGGCTGAGGATGCCTTTGACATAAAGAAACAGCTGCACCGGCAGCGGCTGGTCAAGGCCGAATTTCTCGCGCAGCTGCGCCAGGAAAATCTGATCGCCTGCGCCAGCTTCGCCCGCCATCACCAGCGCCGGATCGCCCGGCGCCAATCGGATCAGGAAGAAGTTGAGTACGACGAGCGCGAGAAGCACGACGATGGCTTTCGCGATACGCTGGGCGATGAAGGAAATCATGTTCGGCCGATGGCGTTGGAGACGCGATATCCGGGCGTCAGGCTTGGGGACTGACGCCCGGTGCGTCCGCGATTACTTTTCAATCCAGGCGTCGCGGAAGCCGTCGTTCACGCCAATGCCTGTCGTGATCAGGTTCTTGACGCTGCAGCGGGTAATGGTCGGGAACTGCAGTTCGAGCATCCACGCCACAGGCACGTCCTCGACGAGAATCTTCTGCGCCTTGGCGTAGATCTCCCCGCGCGCCGCATCGGGGAAGGCGACTGCGCCGTCGGCGAACAGCTTGTCGATTTCGGGGTTCGAATAGCCTTCGACGTTGTTGAACGGCGATCCCTTGGTGATCTGGCTGGAGATGTAGTTGCGGCCGACGCCGAGCGCGGGATCGCCATACTGATAGAGATAGGTAAAGGCGATGTCGTAGTCCCACTCGCTGACCTTTTGATTCCAGCCGGGAACGTCCGTCGCGATCATGTCGACATTGATGCCGACGTCCTGCAGGTTCTGGCGAACCATTTCGGCCCAGCGCTGCCACGTCTCGCCGTAGGGCAAAGGCAGCATGCGGAGCTTTTCGCGGTTGTAGCCGGCTTCCTTGAGCAGTGCCTTGGCCTTTGCCGGATCGTATTCGTATTTCTGCACAGCGCTGGTGTAGTACTTGA
>CADEDX010000301.1 GCA_902826195.1 uncultured Bradyrhizobium sp.
AGACGCTGGTGGGCGTGAGCGCCGAGATCGATGTCGGCCTGCCCGATTCCATCGAACGCACGCTGGTGGGCAAGGCCCGCCGCGTGGTGGACCAACGGCCCAAGGGCTGAGGAGAACGACCCATGTACACCCAGGCGATGGACACGATGGCCCGCGAGGCCAAGGGCCAGGTGCAGGCCGTCAAGAGCGCCGAGGAACAGGCGCGCGAGGCCGCCTTCGAGGCGCGCATCGACGCCGGCGAGTTCATCGAGGCGAAGGACTGGATGCCCGAGCACTACCGCAAGACGCTGGTGCGGCAGATCAGCCAGCACGCGCACTCCGAGATCGTCGGCATGCTGCCCGAGGGCAACTGGGTCACGCGTGCGCCGACGCTCAAACGCAAGGCGATCCTGCTGGCCAAGGTGCAGGACGAAGGCGGCCACGGCCTCTACCTCTATGCCGCGGCCGAGACGCTGGGCGTGTCGCGCGACGAACTGCTGGACGCGCTGCACAGCGGCCGCGCCAAGTACAGCTCGATCTTCAACTACCCGACGCTCACCTGGGCCGATATCGGCGTGATCGGCTGGCTGGTCGACGGCGCGGCGATCATGAACCAGGTGCCACTGTGCCGCTGCTCCTTCGGGCCGTACGCCCGCGCGATAGTGCGGGTGTGCAAGGAGGAATCGTTCCACCAGCGCCAGGGTTTCGACGCGCTGAACGTGATGATGACGCAGGGCACGCCCGAACAGCGCGCCATGGTGCAGGACGCAGTCGACCGCTGGTGGTGGCCGAGCCTGATGATGTTCGGCCCACCCGACGGCGAGAGCGTGCACGGCGCGCAGAGCGCGCGCTGGGGCATCAAGCGCATCAGCAACGACGAGCTGCGCCAGAAGTTCGTCGACGCCACCGCCGAGCAGGCCAAGGTGCTGGGCGTGACGCTGCCCGACCCGCTGCTGAAGTGGAACGCCGGGCGCGGCCACCACGACTTCGGCCCCATCGACTGGGACGAGTTCTGGCGCGTGGTGGGCGGGCACGGGCCCTGCAACACCGAGCGGCTGGCCGCACGCGTCAAGGCCTGGGACGACGGTGCCTGGGTGCGCGACGCGGCGCTGGCCTACGCCGCCCGGCAGGCCACGCGGGAGCAGGCGGCATGAACGAGACACGCAACGAATGGCCGCTGTGGGAGGTGTTCGTCCGCCCCAGGGCGGGCCTGGACCACAAGCACTGCGGCAGCCTGCACGCCAGCGACGCGAAGATGGCCATCCAGATGGCGCGCGAGGTCTATACCCGACGCCAGGAGGGCACCAGCGTGTGGGTGGTCCGGAGCAGCGACATCACCGCCAGCGATCCCGCCGAATACATCCCGCCAAAAGTCTGGACCTGGAATAAGGCGAGCGGCGGCCGCTTCGCCAGCATCAACCGGCCAATTGCAGGGGCCACGCATGAGGCGGAGTTGCCGGTCGGCAAGCATCCGTTCCAGCTCTATTCGCTGGCGACGCCGAACGGCGTCAAGGTCACCGTAATGTTCGAGGAGCTGCTGGCGGCCGGCCATAGCGGCGCGGAATACGATGCGTGGCTGATCAAGATCGACGGCAACCAGTTCGGCAGCGGCTTTGTCGCCGTCAATCCAAACTCCAAGATACCGGCGCTGATGGATCGCAGCGGACCGGCGCCGATCCGGCTGTTCGAATCCGGCGCGATCCTGATGCATCTGGCCGAAAAGTTTGGCGCCTTCCTGCCGGCGGGCGGCCAGGCACGCGCCGAATGCCTGTCGTGGCTGTTCTGGCAGATGGGCAGCGCACCGTTTCTCGGCGGCGGCTTTGGGCACTTTTACGCCTACGCGCCGACCAAGATTGAATACGCCATCGACCGCTACGCCATGGAGGTGAAGCGCCAGCTCGACGTGCTGGATCGCCGGCTGTCCGACAACGAATTTCTCGCCGGCAGCGAATACACCATCGCCGACATGGCGACGTGGCCCTGGTACGGCGCGCTGGCGAAGGGCCTGGTCTATGGCGCCGGCGAATTCCTGTCGGTGCAGGACTACAAGAACGTGCAGCGCTGGACCGATGCGATTGCAAAACGTCCGGCGGTGAAGCGCGGTCGCATGGTCAACCGCATCTCGGGCGACCCGGCGAGCCAGCTGCACGAGCGCCACGACGCCTGCGATTTTGATACCAGGACGCAGGACAAGATCGGCGAACCGGCGAAGACCTAACGCGAGCAGGGGAAGCACCATGAGCTTTTTTGAAAAGGGCGCCGTTCGCATCCATTATGAGGAGGCTGGCGCCGGCTTCCCTCTGTTGCTGATCGCCGGCGGTGGATTGAACTCGAACATCACGGGCATCACCGGCGACTATCCGCCGTTCCATGCCATCAAGGAGTTCGGCAACGAATATCGTTGCGTCGCCTACGACCTGCGTAACGCGCCGCCCGGCCAGTCCACGGGCCCGCTCGAGATCGACCGCCCCTGGGATTCCCACACCGATGACCAGCTCGCGCTGATGGATCACCTCGGCTTTGCGAAATTCATGGTGCTCGGGTTTTGCATCGGCGGGCCGCTGATCTGGAATCTGATCAAGCGCGCGCCAGACCGGGTCGTAGCGGGCGTGCTGGCGATGCCGTCGGGCTCGCGGCCCGAGATGCGCGATCTGTTCTACCAAAACAACATCAAGGGTTGGGCGCCGCAGTTGATCAAGAAACGGCCCGGCATCACGATGGAGCAGGCCGAGAAGTTTCTAACAAAGATGTATCGCACCGATCCCGACTTCGTCTTCACGGTGACGCGCGATTTCGTCCGCCAGTGCCAGACGCCGGTGCTGATCCTGCCCGACGATATCCCGGCGCATCCCTATGCGGTCGCGATGGAGAGTGCGATGCTGGCGCCGAACGCGGAAGTCAGCATGTTTCCCTGGAAGGAGCCGAAGGAGAGGGTGCCGCTCGCGGTGCGCCAGATCAGGTCCTTCCTGCGCGCGCACCGGCCGTAGAATCCGTAGGGTGGGCAAAAGCGAAGCGTGCCCACCACCTCGCAGCGAACTCGGTGATGGATGGTGGGCACTCGCTTCTCTCCTCTGCCCACCCTACGAAGTAGGCTCTCAATCCGGCAATTTCTCTCCGGAGCCACCGAGATCAGATGGGAAGTCGGCGTATTTCGGCAGGCCGTCCCTGACGGACAGCGTCTTGCTGGCGTAAGTTCACATGCAGCGTCGGCTGGTGCGTGTATCCGCGCAGCAGGTTGGCGTAGACGTCGATCAGCCGCATGCGCGGATGCTCGGTCATGACATGGCCGCCGCAGATCTTGCAGAATTTTCGGTAGGAGTTCTCGGTCTTGTTGTAGGTGCCAGCAGGTCATTGTACGCGGTGTGCTTGCCCATAAGATTGCGAATGAAATCGCATTCGACCGTTAGCTTGCGCCCTTGCGCGCGGACCGCATCGAGCGTCGCGCGCGCCAGTTTTGAGCCGACGCCCTTGCCGCCGAGCTCCGGCGGCACCTCGGTATGGATCAGCGTGATCGTATCAGGCGATCTCCGGTAGGTGACGAAGGCAGTATGGCCTTCGACCTCGAGTTCAAATCGTTCGCGGGCGTCGTTGTCGCGGAAGTTTTCGGCCATCTGCTTCTCATTCCTGCCGGCGTCGGCTCAGGCGGTTGTCTTCACTCCCTCGGCCGGCGGAAACACCACGCGATCATCCGTCCGGCAGTAGCGATCGGCGAACATGCGGCCGATCGGGTGATAGCGGTCCATGTGCACGCGCATCGTGGCGTGGTCCCAGAGGTCGTCGCGGATGTGGAAGTGGATGCCTTCGCCCATCACCAGAAGCCGGTCGCCGTTGACGTCGATTTCCTTCCAGGTCTTGCATTCCATCGAGAACGGCGCATCCGCCAGCCGCGGTACGCCGATCTTCGTCGATGGTGCGACCTTCAGCTTCAGATAATCCGGTTCGCCGATCTCAGGCGGGAAATCGCCGCTGCTTTCGTGCATCGCTTGCGCCAGCGGCTCGTCGGTCATGTTGACCACGAACTCGCCTGCACGGCGGATGTTGATCACGGTGTCCTTGACGCGGCCGTCGGGGCGCAGATTGGCCGCGAAGATGCACAGCGGCGGGTCTTCGCAGAACACGTTGAAGAAGCTGAACGGCGCGGCGTTGACCACGCCGGTCGGGCCGATCGTCGTCACCCACGCGATCGGCCGCGGCAGCACAAAGGAGGTGAGCACCTTGTAGCGCTCGCGTGGGTTGAGGTCGCTGGGCGCGTATTGCATCGGGACGATCACCTGTACTTTCGCTCCCGCAAATCGGCGGGTCAGGCCTCGTTAACACGCGGCCCCGTGCACTTCAAAACGCTTTCGGCGACGGCATCGGACCTTGCGCCGTTGCGGGCTTGCCCGGACGACGCTGAAGGTCCGCACGGCGGGGCCGGTAACATTCCAGTCTGGCGCATTGCGGCGTTTTGGCGGCTCTTGTAGACTGGGCTGGTGGGCGTTTTCCGTGTCCGCCATCGCATTGATCACCAAAATTCGGATCTATTATCAGACCGCGCGCCGAAAACCGTAGTTCTTGACGATCCACGCCTGTTAGGCACCGCTGTTGACATCACGCCACCATGCTTCATGGTCAAGATACCATTGCACAGTCTGCTGCAGCCCACGCTCTAAACCGACGCTGCAGCGGCTGCCGAGTTCGGCAGCGAGCTTGCTGGCGTCGATCGCATAGCGATAATCGTGGCCCGGGCGGTCCGTTACAAAAGTGATCAGCGTGCGGCAGGCGCCGGAGGCGGCCGCGGGACAGGACGGAAAGCGCGCCGCGAGGCGCGGGTCGGCGGCGAAGGCGGCATCGATGATGTCGCAGATCAGGCCCACCACCTCGCGGTTTTTGCGTTCGTTGCCGCCGCCGACATTGTAGGTTTCGCCAGTGCGGCCGTGCTCGATCACATTCATCAGCGCGGAGCAATGATCGGACACGTGCAGCCAGTCACGGACGTTGGAGCCGTCGCCATAGATCGGCAGCGGCTTGCCCTCAAGCGCATGGATTATCATCAGCGGGATGAGCTTTTCCGGATGCTGATAGGCGCCGTAATTGTTGGAGCAATTGGTGGTCAGCGCCGGCATGCCATAGGTCGCGACAGAGGCGCGGACCAGATGGTCGCTTGATGCCTTGCTCGCCGCATAGGGCGAATTCGGCCGATAGGGCGAGGATTCGGTGAAGGCGGGATCGGCGGGGCCGAGTGAGCCATAGACCTCGTCGGTCGAGACGTGGAGAAATCGCGCCTCGTTGAGCATTGCCGCCGCGCGCCAACAACTGAGCGCCGCCTTCAGCAGTGTAAACGTGCCTAGCACGTTGGTTTGCAAGAACGCCTCGGGATCGCTGATCGAGCGATCGACATGTGACTCGGCGGCGAGATGCGCCACGCGCGAAAATCTGCGTTCGTCGAACAGGCGCTGCATCAGCGCCGCGTCGCGGACGTCGCCCTTTACGAATTCGATGCTGCGATCGGCAATCAGCGGCTCCAGGCTGCGGACGTTGGCCGCGTAGGTCATGGCGTCAACCACCGTCAGGCGGTCGTCCGGCCGCGCGGCGCGCCAAGCATGCACAAGGTTTTGTCCGATGAAGCCCGCGCCGCCGGTGATCAAAACGCTTTGCATCGAAAACTCCTGCTATCTAGCACCCCGCGTGGCGCGTTGCACCAGAGCATAGAAAAGAGCGGAGCGACGCGGGGAGCAAGACAGTCATGGCTGGGCCTGCGCGAGCGACAACACCAGAGATCAGAATAAAACACGGTGGCAAACCGTCGGAGAGGCAGTTTTCCCAAGCCTACGATAAGCTCAACGGCGACAAGCGCAAGAGCAGCGCGGTGAGGATGCCGATGGCGCAGAACAGTCCCGCGGTGAGGTCGGCACGGGGATGCCGACCAGCATCGGGCCTTCGCCCGGCGCGCCGGTGATCGACATCAGCCCGCCCATTCCCTGGGCGATCTGATCGAAGCCCAGCCGCTTGTAATAAGGGCCGTCCTGGCCGAAGCCGGAGATGCTGCCACAGACGATGCGCGGGTAGATCTGACGTAGACTCTCGTAGTCGATGCCGAGCTTGGTCTTTACGTTGGGCCCGAAATTCTCACGCGACTGACCTGAGCCCCAACTTTCATCCGCCAATAAGTAGAGTCCCGGTGACGTCAGCTTGCTCTGCAAGACCTTGAACAACTCCGAGACCCTCCGGGTCCTTCAGGTTCAGCATCATCGCGCGTTGTGATGCGGTGCAATGTTTCGCGCTTATGACTGACATTCGGTCTTGAGTCGCGGTGCGTCAAATGCTCAATGTTGTCTTTCCACCGGAGCGAAGTTCGACTGACGTCAAGAAATCCTTTCCATGTTCCTGCTGTCTAAAACCGTCGGCGTACTCCTGATCCTGCCGAACCTGTTGTGTGCGGTTGGAATTGGTGGCCTTTTCCTGATGCTCACGCGATACATTACCCTAGGTCGCCGGATTGCCATCGGTGCGTTCGTCGGATTGGCCGTATGCGGATTTACGCCGCTAGGAACCATGTTGCTCCGGCCGCTCGAAGACCGCTTTCCGCCGTGGACGCCTACCGCCAATCCTCCCACCGGCATCATCATCCTCGGTGGAACGACCAAGGCGGAGATATCCGCCTACCGTGGGCATCCCGTTTCGGACATCGGGGTGGATCGATTAATCGCTGCGGCAATGCTTGCTCGCCGCTATCCAACGGCCCGGGTCATCTTTTCCGGCGGGAGCGCCGACCTCCCGGGCCCTGGAAGTGTGCGGGAGGTGGATTCGGCGCTGCAAATCCTAACTCAACTTGGGATAGCCACGAGCCGAGTAGAGTTCGAGGACCGTTCACGCAACACGGTCGAAAACGCGGCTTTTTCTAAATCTCTGGCCAAGCCAAAACAAGGTGAACACTGGGTGCTGGTAACTTCAGCATTTCATATGCCGCGCGCTATTGCTCTTTTCCGCAAAGAGGGTTTTGCAGTCGAGCCTGCTCCAACGGGATGGTTTACGGGTGGAAAGCTTTCGCTGATTGACATTGGAAACTTCGCCTCTTCCATTCTACTTGTGCACATCGCAACCCGAGAATGGATTGGCCTTGCGGCGTACCGAATTTTAGGGAGGACGGATGAGCTCTTTCCCAATCCTAGCTCGCCGCAGCTTTCCAGCGTTCCTACGTTGGATCGCGATCATCAATAGTCTAAATGCTTCTTAACTATGGTTGTTTTTCGTACAATCATTCTTTTAAGTTGAGTTCCAGCAAGTACGCTGGTACAGGCCTTCGCAGAGTCACACGGCGGGGCCAATATGGGACGGCAATCACATTTCGAAATTGCATCGCATGCGGTATTCTTGCTCGCGGCGCTCGTCGTTGCGCTGTACGCGCTTTTTGGACCGAGCTGACGACAGAGCCGCCGCTGTGTTGAGATCAGCGACGGGAAGACGACTTACTCCATTGCGGAGTTCGCGCCGGCTATCGAGTTCCAAGAGTCGAACCACGCACTTGCACAAAACTTTGGCTTATCGGACCCCAGCTGGGGCGCTTCAATTCCTGCGCAGGCCATTGCGGGCGACATCAACCGTGGTCACTGCTGCCCTTGCCCCATCCCCTGTTCGCCCTCGTAGCACGTCCTTCCCGGCCCGCGGCGGGGGCGCCGCTTCTACCTACCGAGAGAGCGCATTCGATCGGTCATGCGAGCTTTGACCCGCGACATTGAGCGGGTGTTCAATTGCAATTCGCAAAGAACCGCATTGGGGAAAACTCAAGCGAGAGAGCAATAAGCCACTTGAGCCGCGGCGCTGCTCCGGAGCGCCGTTGCCCCAGAGCTTTGTTTGAGAGGTAACCCGGACGCGCGGCAAGTACCGCCGCAGATTATCGCGTTCTATAGCCATCCGGTCGCGGTCGATAGCTTAAGCGGCACTTCCAAATCTGCTTAGAATCAGCGCTTTATGGGAAGAACTGCCCGCGAACGCAAAATCCAACCATCCATTAACGGTATAGTGAACAACGGTCC
>CADEDX010000302.1:0-4822 GCA_902826195.1 uncultured Bradyrhizobium sp.
TGCCTGCGGGAGGCCGAAACCCCTGCGGCCATCGCAGCCACGGCAAGGTGAGCGCGAGCGCAACAAGCATCGCGCAGCCGATTTCGACAACCGCCCACCGCCACCCGAAAGCCTTGATGGCGATGCTTGCGAAGAACGGCAGCAGGCCCTGCCCGGCCGCGCCCCCCGCGGTGACGATGCCCATCACCAACCCGCGCCGCTCCAGAAACCACTCCCCGCTTGTCGACACCAGAGGTGCGTACAGCACGGAAAAACCCAGCCCCCCGTAGACCAGGTGAGCGAGGTAAAACAGCGGCAGCGAGCGCAGCGCGGACATCGCCAGCAACGATCCCACCATACCGGCGGCACCCAGCGCGAGCAGCAGCCGCACGTCCACGCGATCGGACAGCCGTCCCCACCACAGACCTCCGATCGCCATTCCCGCCGTGGAGAAGGCATATCCCAAGCTGGTGTCCGACCGTGACCAACCGAGTTCGGCCTCCATCGGTCCCATGAAGACCGTGATCAATCCCAGCCCGCCGAATCCCATTGCCGTGACAAGGGTCGCGGCAAAGACAACCAGCGTGCCACGATGACCGGCCACCCATGCGCCGATGCCGCGCGCCGCTTCATGCTGCGCATCCATGATTTGCGTCATCGCCTTGGCCTCTCAAGCCGCAGCACGATCAAGGCTCTGGTGCAGATGCGCCGCGAGGTCCGCGGCATCCCCCGCGGCTCCGTCAATGAAGGATGATTTGCGCCGGCGCATGAACGGCAGACCCATCACGTACATGCCCGGGGTGGCCACGACACCGCCGTCGTGACGAATGCGCCCGTTGCGGTCGAGCACGGGGACATCGAGCCAGGAATAATCCGGCCGATAGCCTGTGGCCCAGATCACCGTCCCGATGCCGGCCGCGATCAAATCCAGGTTGAGCGTCGTCTCGGCGCCCACTACGGTCGGCCCGTCGCGATGGGGAGCCGCAAACTGTTCTTCAAGTCCGTTCCCGGTCACCCACGCATCGATGGCAGCCAGCAACCGGTTCATCTTCAGATCGGCCAGGGCGCAGATGTTGGCAAGCGAGCCCGAGAATTGCGCCCTGCCGTCACGCAGCCCGGCGAGTCGCCCAACGAGTTCGACGCCGGCCTGACACAGGCTGTTGAGGTCGACTGTCGCGCGCTCGGGCGTTCCGACGAGTTGCGGCGACGGCAGCCGCCGCGCCCTTTCGATGTTCTCCACGGCGTCGTATCGGAGATCCATCGCGCCGATGGCATCCATCCACCACTGGATATCCCGGCCACGATAGGTTCGTGGCATCCGGACATGCTCGCCTACGGAAAGCACGACGCGACGACCGGCGGCCTGGATCTCACGGGCAAGCTGAATTCCGCTCGCGGAGGCGCCCACGATCATGACCCCGCCATCGGGCAAGAGGTCGGGGCGCCGGTACTGCAAGGGCGTCAGACTGGCCACTTTGGCGGGCAGGCCGGCGCTCAGCGACGGGACCGAAGCCAGGTTGCACGCCCCGCTCGCGATCACCAGTTGGCGGCAGCGCCACGCACCCTGGCTTGTCGCCAGTTCGTAGCCCTCCCCATCCCGCCTCGCCCGTGTGACGCGCACGCCCGGCACGACGGGTGCGCGCGAAAGTTCGGCGTAGTGCTGCAGGAAGTACACGACCTCCGGCATGGTCATGAAGCCGTCCCGATCCTCGCCGGCATAGGCATGGCCCGGCAGCCGGCTTTGCCAGTTCGGCGTCAGGAGGCGGAGCGAGTCCCACCGCTCCGTCCGCCATGAATGGGCGACCTCGCCGCGTTCGAGGACCACGTGGTCGATCGAACGCGCCGTCAGATGCCAGCTCATGGCCAGGCCGGAGTGGCCGGCGCCGATGATGATCGCAGTCGCTGATCTCACGAGACTCGCTCCTCCTCACCATTCGCCATCAGTTGACCGTGACGAAGACGGCGGTCGGATTGGTGATGATGTCGAAGACGGCGGACCGCTTCTGCGATTGCGCGACCAGCGCCTTGACGTCGTCTTCGCTGGCGTCGGCACGGATGTCGAAGTGGACGCGGATGGCGCCAAAGCCGTTGCGCAC
Source organism: uncultured Bradyrhizobium sp. (assembly GCA_902826195.1). Lineage (GTDB taxonomy): Bacteria > Pseudomonadota > Alphaproteobacteria > Rhizobiales > Xanthobacteraceae > Bradyrhizobium. Next base: position 2,076 of record CADEDX010000302.1, read on the forward strand.
GTCATCGTCGATGCCGAGGATGCCTTGAATGTCCATGTCGGCCTCGAGCGACGCCTTGACCGAATGAAGCTGGATGCCGCGCCGCTGGGCGATTGCGGCAACGCCCGCGGTCAAACAGCTCGCCAGGCCGGACAGAACCAGTTCGACCGGCGTCGGGGCATGGTCCTCGGATGCAAAAACCTTGGGGTGGTCCGCCTCGACGGTGAACGTCTTGTCCCGCGACTGCTCGGCGCCGAGCCCGAAGAACTTTCCTATCGTGGAGCGGCTGTGTGTGCCATTCAACCACTCGCAACTGGCGCGCCATTTGAATTGCGCGGCTTCCGGCGCCTTCTCCAGCGCTTCGCGCGCGCCGAGCAGAGCATCTACGTTGACGCCGTTCTTGACCAGCTCGGGCGTCGAGTTGCTTGCGGTCATTGATCCGTCTCCATTGTTGTAAGCGGCGGGCTGCCGTCAATCGATGTTTCGCACGCGGGTAAACTGTCAGCGGGCGGAGCGAGGGCTTGTGAGTGGTTTCACAACCACCTCGTCCACATGGAGCAAATCGAGGTGAGATGCTTTCAGAAATTCTTGAGGTGAGCTTGAGATTCAGCGACGGCTTCCTCCACCACGCGGAATCGCAGCGACCGTGCTGACGGGAATTGCCGGCCATAGAGCCGTCGTCGATCAGGAGACATCACCAGTAGCGATGCATGCGATGGCGCGGCTGTTCGAGGCCGACGCAACACGGCGCGACAAGTTCATTTGCGAGTGGGGTGACCCGCACTGCTGCCGCGTATATAAGATCCCCATGGCAAAACCCGGATTTATCTCGGCGAAACCGCTTTCCGTGCTGCTCAGCGACGTGTTTTCGGACGCCTATGCCAAGCAGGGCTTTGCCGCGCGCGAGCTGGTGACGCGCTGGGCGGACATTGCGGGCGCCGAGATCGCGCGCCATTCCGAGCCGCTGAAGATGCAATGGCCGCGGCCGGTGCTGGGGCAGCCGCAGGAACCGGCCACGCTGATCCTGCGAGTCGAGGGGCCGGCGGCGCTGGAGATCCAGCACTCGTCGGACGTGATCCTGCAGCGGGTCAACCGCTTCTTCGGCTGGAGCGCGGTCGGCCGGCTGGCGCTGCGGCAGGCGCCGCTGTCGCGCCGGAAAAGTCTTCCACGCAAGAGCGCGCCGGACCCGAAATCGGTGGCCAGGGTCGCCGAGACCCTGTCGGCGGTCGAGGACGATGAGCTGCGCGCCGCGCTGGCCCGGCTCGGCGCCGCGATCAAGCGAAATTGAGCCTTTTGCGCGGCGCGTCCGCCGCAGGCCGCCATTGCCTCAACTGGCGTTTCAAGCTAGCCAAGGCTTGTTTCGACACTTCTTTCGGGCGTGAACGCGCCACTCGGGAGCAGACCTTGATGATCACGCGCCGCGCCTTCACTGCCGCCCTCTCGCTGACCGGCCTCGGCCTGCTCGCCGGCCTCTCGCCGCTGCGGCTGATCACCGACGCCATGGCGCAGTCCGCCTCCGACGTGGCGAAGCCGGTGTCGCTCCCCGACATGGCGATCGGGCCGGCGAATGCCACCGTCACCGTCACTGAATTCGCCTCGATGACCTGCCCGCACTGCGCGGCGTTCACCGAAAAGGTGTTTCCGAAAATCAAGACGGAATTCATCGACACCGGCAAGATCCGTTTCGTGTTCCGCGAATTCCCGCTCGACATTAAAGCCGCCGCCGGCTCGATGCTGGCGCGCTGCATCGCCAAGGAAGACGCCCCGAAATATTTCGCTGTCATCGACTTGCTGTTCAAGCAGCAGAACGACTGGGTGGTGAAGAACACCACGGAGACGCTGACCCGGATCGGCAAGCAGGCCGGCCTGACCCAGGCCCAGGTCGAGGACTGCCTGAAGGACCAGGCCCTGCTCGACAAGATCGCCGCCGATCAGAAATACGCCGCCGAGGTGCTGAAGGTGCAGTCGACCCCGACCTTCTTCGTCAACGGCGAAATGCTCAAGGGCGAGCAGAGCTTTGAAGAGTTCGCAAAGCGCATCAACGGACTGCTGAAGAGCTGATTCGGCACCCGGCGGATTGATCCGCGCCGATAAGTCCAGCAAAAGACGCCGCACAAGCACCTCAAATCCCTTGGGAAAAGCCGGTTCGGCCCGTTGCCCTCGGGCCCCGGCCTCGCCATTGTCGCCGCTCGTTTAGAGCCGCAAAGGGGCTGTCCTTCCGCACCTGCACTACCTTCCATGGTATTGTCGTGGCTGGAAGATTCGCGCCCGGCCAACAGAGATCTGTGTTCCATGAAGCTCACGCGCCTCCGCCTCCACGGTTTCAAGTCGTTCGTTGAAGCCACTGATTTCATGATCGAACCCGGCCTCACCGGCGTCGTCGGGCCGAACGGCTGCGGCAAGTCGAACCTGGTCGAGGCGCTGCGCTGGGCGATGGGCGAAACCTCGCACAAATCGCTGCGCGCCGCCGACATGGACGCGGTCATCTTCGCCGGTTCCGGCAACCGTCCGGCGCGGAACCATGCCGAAGTGACCATGACGATCGACAATTCCGATCGCTCGGCGCCGGCTGCCATGAATGACAGCCAGGTGCTGGAAATCTCCCGCCGCATCGAGCGCGAAGCCGGCTCGGTCTACCGCATCAACGGCCGCGACGTGCGCGCCCGCGACGTGCAGATCCTGTTTGCGGATGCCGCCACCGGCGCGCGTTCGCCGGCGCTGGTCCACCAGGGCAAGATTGGCGAAATCATCCAGGCGAAACCCGAACA
>CADEDX010000302.1:4832-7960 GCA_902826195.1 uncultured Bradyrhizobium sp.
TGCTGGAAGACGCCGCCGGTGTCGCGGGCCTGCATGCCCGCCGCCATGAGGCCGAGCTGCGGCTGCGGGCGGCGGAAACCAACCTCACCCGCGTCGAGGACGTGATCGGGCAACTGTCCGGCCAGATGGAAGGGTTGAAGAAGCAGGCGCGCCAGGCCATCCGCTTCCGCGAAGTCGCCGCCAAGGTGCGCAAGGCCGAAGCCACGCTGTTCCATCTGCGCTGGCTGGGCGCCAATGCCGACGTCGCCGAGGCCGGGCAGACCCACGACATCAACGTCCGCGAAATGGCCGAGCGCACCCGCGAGCAGGCCGAGGCCGCGCGCATCCAGGCGATCCGCGCCTCCGAGCTGCCGGCGCTGCGCGAGGGCGAGGCCCGCGCCGCCGCCGGGCTGCAGCGGCTCACCAATGCCCGCGAACAGCTCGACCGCGAGGAAGCGCGCGCCAAGGAGCGCGTCGCCGAGCTCGACCGGCGGCTGCAGCAGTTCGCCGGCGACATCGCGCGCGAGCAGCAGCAGGCCTCTGATGCCGAAGGGGCGCTGCAGCGGCTCGACACCGAGGACGCCGAGTTAAAGGAAGAGATCAAGTCGCGCGTCGAAAAGCGCTCCGGCATGGACGAACGCGTGTCGGAAGCGGAAGCAACGCTGGCGGCGGCCGAACGCCTGTTCGGCGAACTGACCGCGGCGCTGGCCGAACTCACCGCGAAGCGCACCCAGCTCGCAGGCGGCGTCCGCACCCACCGCGACCGCCTCGCCCGGCTCGACCAGGAAATCGCCAAGGTGCAGGCCGACGAGCAGAAGTTGAGCGAGGAAACCGGCCATCTCGGCGACCTCGACACGCTCGCCGCCACCATGGAGACCGCGCAGGAAACGCTGGCCGCCTCCGAGGCCGCCGCCCAGGCCGCCGAGACCGGCCATGTCGCCGCGCGGCAGAAGCTCGAAGCCTCCCGCGCCCCGCTCAACGAAGCCGACAAGCGGGTGCAGCGGCTGGAGACCGAAGCGCGCACCATCTCAAAACTCGTCAACTCCGAGACCAAGAACCTGTGGCCGCCGATCATCGACGGCGTCACGGTCGCCAAGGGCTATGAGAAGGCGATCGGCGCCGTGCTCGGCGACGACCTCGACGCCCCGGTCGATCCGTCCGCGCCGATGCGCTGGACCAATGCCGGCGCCAGTCTTGAAGATCCGGCGCTGCCGGCAGGCGTCGATCCGCTCGCCGCCCATGTCGAGGCGCCGCCCGAGCTGGCGCGCCGCCTGGCGCAGATCGGCGTGGTGCCGAAGGAGCGCGGCGCCGAACTGGTGTCGCAGTTGAAGACCGGTCAGCGGCTGGTGTCGCTGGAAGGCGACGTCTGGCGTTGGGACGGCTTTGTCGCCTCCGCGCACGCGCCGACCGGCGCCGCACGGCGGCTTGCCGAACGCGCGCGTCTCGTCGACATCGAACAGGAACTGGAGCAGGCCCGCGTCGATGCGACGGCCAAACGCCGGGCACTGGAAGACGCCGAGGCCGAACTGAAGTTGGCTTCCGCAGCAGAGTCCGCTGCCCGCGATGCCTGGCGCGCCGCGCAACGCGAGGCCGATGCCGCGCGCGAGCGCCATGCCACCACCGAGCGCGAGATCAGCCGCCACGCCGCGCGCAAATCCGCCCTGACCGAGGCGCGTAGCCGCCTCGCCGCCGATCGCAGCGAGGCGGAAGCCGCACATGAGAGCGCCGAAGCCGCGCTGACCGAACTCGCGCCGACCGACGAGACCGAGGCAAAACTCTCTACGGTACGCACGGAGATCGACGGCCACCGCCGCTTCGCAGCCCAGGTGCGCGCCGAAGCCCAGGCGCTGGCGCGCGAAGCGGAACTCGCCGACCGACGCGTGCAGGCGATCACGGGCGAGCGCACCGAATGGCAGAACCGCAAGCAGAGCGCGGCCTCCCAGGTCGCGACCGTCGAGGCGCGCATCACCGAAGTGACGGCCGAGCGGGCCGATCTTGAAAACGCGCCGGCGCTGTTCGCCGAAAAGCGCCGCGCGCTGATCAACGAAATCGAGTCTGCCGAAAGCGCCCGCCGCGTCGCCGCGGACGCGCTGGCCGCCGCCGAGAGCGTGATGGCGGAGACCGACCGCGAGGCCAAGGCCTCGCTCGAAGCGCTCTCCTCCGCCCGCGAGGCCTGCGCCCGCGCCGAGGAGCGCATGGAAGGCACAAAGCGCCGGCTGGCCGACATCGAGCGCGAAATCCACGACATGCTCGAAGTCGAGCCGCATGCGGTCGGAACCCTCGCCGAGATCGAACCGGGCGCCGAATTGCCGCCGCTGAACGAGATCGAGGAAAATCTCGAAAAGCTGCGCCGCGACCGCGAGCGTCTTGGCGCCGTCAATCTGCGCGCCGAGGAAGAACTCCGCGAGGTGGAAACCCAGCACACCGCGCTGACCACCGAGCGCGACGATCTGGTCGAAGCCATCAAGCGCTTGCGCCAGGGCATCCAGAGCCTCAACAAGGAGGCCCGCGAGCGGCTGCTGACCTCGTTCGATACCGTCAACAACCACTTCAAGCGGCTGTTTGTCGAACTGTTCGGCGGCGGCGAGGCGGCGCTTCATCTGATCGAGAGCGACGATCCCCTGGAAGCCGGCCTCGAAATCATCGCCAAGCCGCCGGGCAAGAAGCCGCAGACGCTGTCGCTGCTGTCGGGCGGCGAGCAGGCGCTGACCGCGCTGGCGCTGATCTTTGCGGTGTTCCTCACCAACCCATCGCCGATCTGCGTGCTGGACGAGGTCGACGCGCCGCTCGACGACCACAACGTAGAGCGGTTCTGCAACCTGCTGCACGAAATGACCTCCTCGACCGAAACCCGCTTCATCATCATCACCCACAATCCGATCACGATGGCGCGGATGAACCGGCTGTTCGGCGTCACCATGGCCGAACGCGGCGTCTCGCAGCTGGTCTCGGTCGGCCTCGACGACGCCGTGAAGATTCTGGATCAGAACGTAGCGTGATTTTTCTTCCCTTCTCCCCTTGTGGGAGAAGGTGGCGCGAAGCGCCGGATGAGGGGTTCTTTCGGATAGGGTGCTCGCGGAGAGAACCCCTCACCCGTCTCAATCGCGCTTTGCGCGATTGATCCACCCTCTCCCACAAGGGGAGAGGGT
>CADEDX010000303.1 GCA_902826195.1 uncultured Bradyrhizobium sp.
ATGGTGAACATCGGACATTGCAGCACGTCGGCGCCCTGGTCGGTGAGCAGGCGTGAAAACTGCGCTTCCTCGCGGGTTTCCAGGATCAGGATGCGGTAACCGTTCAATCTGTCAGCCATGATCTCGCTCCAACGCTTTGGCTTCGCGCTTTGTTCATCCTGATCCCCCTTTCGGGATTGGCGCAAGCGCGGGCGCGGTGATAGAGCAGGGCCGAAATCACCGCTTCGTCCTTTTGCCTGAATTGTAGTCAGCTTCGCCATGCCCGATCACCAGTTCGTCCTGACATTGTCCTGCCCGGACCGCCCCGGTATCGTCTCCGCGGTCTCGACCTTTCTGGCCCATAACGGGCAGAACATCCTGGACGCCCAGCAGTTCGACGATATCGAGACGCAAAAATTCTTCATGCGGGTGGTGTTCACCGCCGCCGATCTTGCGGTCGAGTTGCAGGCGCTGCAGACTGGGTTCACCGCGATCGCCGACCGCTTCGCCATGGACTGGCAGATGCGCGACCGCGCCAATCGCCGCCGGGTGATGCTGCTGGTCTCGAAGTCGGATCATTGCCTGGTTGATATCCTCTATCGCTGGCGCACCGGCGAACTTCAGATGATCCCGACCGCCATCGTCTCCAACCATCCGCGCGAGACCTACGGCAATCTGGATTTCGGCGAGATTCCGTTTCACTACATGCCAGTGACGAAGGAAACCAAGCGCGAGCAGGAAGATGCGGTCTGGAAACTCGTGCAGGACTCCAACACCGATCTGGTGGTGCTGGCGCGTTACATGCAGATTCTGTCGGACGAGATGTCGGCAAGGCTGTCGGGCCGCTGCATCAACATCCACCATTCGTTCCTGCCAGGCTTCAAGGGCGCGCGGCCCTACCACCAGGCGCATGAGCGTGGCGTCAAGCTGATCGGCGCCACCGCCCATTACGTCACGCGCGACCTCGACGAAGGCCCGATCATCGACCAGGACGTCGAGCGCATCAGCCACCGCGACACGCCGGACGATCTCTCGCGCAAGGGCCGCGACATCGAGCGCCGCGTGCTGGCGCGCGCGATGCGCCATCATCTGGAGGATCGCGTGATCCTCAACGGGCGCAAGGCCGTGGTGTTCATGGATTAGCGATTCGGATCGTTCGCCGCAGGGGCGGGCTTGGCTTCTTCGCCCCGTTCGGACGCCGGCAGCAGCCGCTTGCGCTCGCGTTCCTTCATGAACTCGTCATATTTGACGGTGCCGGGGCGCGGCGGTGCGTCCGCGGGGATTCCGCCGATCGCCGCCGGAATGGCGTCGCTGACGCCGGCGGCGATCTTCTCGTTGATGGTTCCACAGCCGGCCAGGCCGATGCCTGCAAGGGCTGCGGTGACAAGCGTGAAGATATGGCGCGCGCTGGCTGGCATCGGCAGAAGGTTACGACCTCACCCTTTAAGGATGGTGGATTTAGGAAGCCGCCGGGAGCAGGCAAGGCGTTCTTTGTTGACAGGATCATTTAATTTGTACGATCGTACAAATTAATCACCGTTTTGGGCGTTGGGCAGGGCCGGGTTATCCTATGATACCGTCGCCTTATCCGCGATGGTTCCTGTCGGCCCGGCCCGTTCGCCGCGGCACGCCGAATGGTCCGGTTGACAAACGAGCACGCGACGACGCCATGTTGCCGCGCTGCCCGGGCCAAAAATCCGGGTTATGGTGCGATCAAGGGCCGGGGACTCGGTTCGAGGACACGCGGCCGATCAGGGGGAGGGATGTTGATGTCTATTCGCAGTCACATGTTGCTGGCCGCAGGCGCTGTCGCCGGGATGCTGGCACTCGCGCCGGCTAACGCCCAAGAGACCGTCAAGATCGGCTTGATCCTGCCGATGACCGGCGGCCAGGCGTCGACCGGCAAGCAGATCGACAACGCGGTCAAGCTCTATATGCAGCAGAACGGCGATACCGTCGCCGGCAGGAAGATTGAGGTCATCCTGAAGGACGACGCGGCGGTCCCCGACAACACCAAGCGGCTGGCGCAGGAACTGATCGTCAACGACAAGGTCAATTTCATCGCCGGCTTCGGCGTGACCCCGGCAGCCCTTGCCGCGGCGCCGCTGGCGACGCAGGCCAAGGTTCCTGAAATCGTGATGGCGGCGGGCACCTCGATCATCACCGAGCGTTCGCCCTATATCGTGCGCACTTCGTTCACGCTGGCGCAGTCGTCCACCATCATCGGTGACTGGGCTGCCAAGAACGGCATCAAGAAGGTCGCAACCCTGACCTCCGACTATGCGCCGGGTAACGACGCCTTGAATTTCTTCAAGCAGAACTTTACCGCCGGCGGCGGCGAGATCGTCGAAGAAGTGAAGGTGCCGCTGCAAAACCCTGATTTTGCACCGTTTCTGCAGCGCATGAAGGACTCCAAGCCCGACGCCGTATTCGTGTTCGTGCCGGCCGGACAGGGCGGCAACTTCATGAAGCAATATGCCGAACGCGGGCTCGACAAGTCGGGCATCCGGGTGATCGGCCCCGGCGACGTGATGGACGACGATCTGCTCAACGGCATGGGCGACGCGGCACTCGGCACCGTCACCGCGCATCTTTATTCCGCCGCGCACCCCTCAGCCGCCAACAAGGAATTCGTCGCCGCCTACAAGAAGGCCTTCAACCAGCGTCCCGGTTTCATGGCCGTCGGCGGCTATGACGGCATTCGCCTGATCTACGAGGCATTGAAGAAGACCGGCGGCAAGACCGACGGCGACGCGCTGATCGAGGCGATGAAGGGCATGAAGTGGGAGAGCCCCCGCGGTCCGATCATGATCGACCCGGAAACCCGAGACATCGTGCAGAACATCTACATCCGCAAGGTCGAGAAGGTCGACGGCGAACTCTACAACGTCGAGTTCGCGACTTTTGAAGCGGTGAAGGATTCCGGCAAGACCAAGAAGTGACGGCTAAACCGTCATCCAAGATGTGCAATTGCACATCCTGGGGCGTGCCCCATGACCCCTCCACGTCATGCCCGGGCAAAAGCGCGAAGCGCGTCTTCGCGCAGATGACCCGGGCATCCACGTCTCCACTCGGCAAGGGAGACGTGGATGGCCGGGACAAGCCCGGTCATGACGAGCAACCTGTTCTCTCATCTTTCGCTTGATCCGAATTAAGACCAGCCGCCATGACTACGCTGTTCACCATCCTGTTCGACGGTATCGCCTACGGCATGCTGCTGTTCGTGCTCGCGTGCGGGCTGGCGGTGACGCTGGGGCTGATGAATTTCGTCAACCTCGCCCACGGCGCCTTCGCCATGACCGGCGGCTATATCTGTGCCGTGCTGGTGAACAATTCCGGCTGGCCTTTCTTTTCAGCGCTGCCGCTGGCCTTCGTCTCTGCTGCTGTGATCGGCATGGTGCTGGAGCGGACGCTGTACCGTCATCTCTACGCCCGCAGCCATCTCGATCAGGTGCTGTTCACGATCGGCCTGACCTTCATGTCGGTGGCGGCGGTGGACTACATCATGGGATCGTCGCGCATCTTCATCAAGCTGCCGGCGGCGCTCGAAGGCCAGTTCGATTTCTTCGGCGTCGGCATCGGCCGCTACCGCCTGATGATCATCGTAATTTGCGGCCTGCTCACGGTGGCGTTGCAACTGATCCTGTCAAAAACCCGGTTCGGCAGCCGGCTGCGCGCCGCCGTCGACGATCCCCGCGTCGCCAGCGGGCTCGGCATCAACGTGCCGCAGGTTTTCGCGTTCACGTTTGCGTTCGGCTGCGGCCTTGCGGGGCTGGGCGGGGCGCTGAGCGCCGAGATCCTCGGGCTCGATCCGTATTTTCCGCTAAAGTTCATGATCTACTTTCTGATCGTGGTCACCGTCGGCGGCTCCTCCAGCATCACAGGGCCGTTCCTCGCCTCGCTCCTTCTCGGCATCGGCGATGTCGCCGGCAAATATTACGTGCCGAAGATGGGGCCGTTCGTCATCTACACCATCATGATCGTGATCCTGATCTGGCGCCCGAACGGCCTGTTCGGCCGCACGGCTGCGCGGTGAGCCGGCGATGAGCGCAGTCTCCGACGTTTCCTCCCATGCAATGGCCCGCGCCCGCTGGCGTCCGGCCGAGATCGTGTTCTGGATTCTGGCGGCGTCCTGCGCGTTCCTGTTTCCGTCCCGCTATCTGATCATGACCGACATTATTCGGCTGGCGCTGTTCACGCTGTCGCTCGACCTGATCCTTGGCTACGCCGGCATCGTCTCGCTGGGGCACGCCGCCTTCTTCGGCGTCGGGGCCTATTCGGCAGGACTGCTGGCGCTGCACGGCATCATCAACGAGCCTGTAATTGCGCTGGTCGTTGCCGGCCTGATCGCGATGGCTCTCGGCTTCCTCACCAGTTTCCTCGTCATCCGCGGCGTCGATCTGACCCGGCTGATGGTCACCCTTGGCATCGCGCTTTTGCTTGAGGCGCTGGCGGAGCGCTTCTCCAACATCACCGGCGGCACCGACGGCCTGCAGGGCATCGAGATGCAGCCGATCCTCGGTCTGTTCGCGTTCGACATGTTCGGCAAGACCGGCTTCTTCTATTCGCTGACCGTGCTGTTCCTGCTGTTTCTGCTGGCGCGGCGGATCGTCAATTCGCCGTTCGGCCTGTCGCTGCGCGCGATCAGGAACAATCCGCTGCGGGCGTCCGCGATCGGCGTCCCCGTCAACCGCCGCCTGGTTGCGATCTATACCGTGGCGGCGTTCTATGCCGGCATCGCCGGCGCCTTGTTCACCCAGACCACGGCACTGGCTTCCCTCGATGTGTTCTCGTTCGAGCGCTCGGCCGATCTGATGCTGGTGCTCGTCATCGGCGGCACCGGCTATCTCTACGGCGGGTTGATCGGCGCCGTCGTGTTCAAGATGCTGCAGGAAGTGTTTCAGACCATCACGCCACAATACTGGCTGTTCTGGATCGGGCTGGTGCTGGTCGTGATGGTGCTGATCGGCCGCGAGCGTATTCATCGCTGGGTGCTCTGGGGGCCGAACCTCGTCATTCGACGGGTGTTCGGACGCAAGGTCGTGGTGGCCGTTCCCGAAAGCGATGCGCCATGACGATCGCGCTGGAAACAAAGGGACTGGAAAAATCCTTCGGCGGCCTGCGGGTCACGCGCGACCTGTCGCTACAGGTGATGCAGGGCGCCCGCCACGCTTTGATCGGGCCGAACGGCGCCGGCAAGACCACCGTCATCAACCTCCTGACCGGCGTGCTCAACCCGAACGGCGGGCAAGTCCTGCTCGAAGGCAACGACATCACCAGCCTGCCGGTTCACGCAAGGGTGCTGCGCGGGCTGTCGCGCACCTTCCAGATCAACCAGCTCTATGCGGATCTGACCCCGCTCGAAACCGTAGGGCTCGCGGTCTCCGAACGGCTCGGCCGCGGCGGCGACTGGTGGCGGCGGATGGGCACGCGCCCAGACGTCAATCAAGAGATCGCGGAAACGCTGGCGCGCTTTCATTTGCTCGATGTCATGAATGAACTGACGGCGACGCTGCCTTACGGCAAGCAGCGCCTGCTCGAGATCGCGGTGGCAATCGCGACGAAGCCGCGCGTGCTGCTGCTGGACGAGCCCGCTGCCGGCGTGCCCGAGAGCGAACGCCATGACATTCTGGCCGCTGTCGCTGCGCTGCCGCGCGACGTCACGGTGCTGCTGATCGAACACGACATGGACCTGGTGTTTTCGTTCGCCGATCGCATTTCGGTGCTGGTCAACGGGGCCATGCTGGTGGAAGGGTCGCCGGAGCAAGTCGCGCGCGATCCGCAAGTCAAGGCGGTCTATCTCGGCGAGGCGGCCGATGTCTGAGCTTCTCGTCATCGATGCCCTGCGCGCCGGCTATGGCGATGCCGTGGTGCTGCCCTCGATGTCGCTGAAGCTGGGCGAAGGCCAGGTGCTGGCGCTGCTCGGGCGTAACGGCACCGGTAAGACCACGCTGATCAATTCGATCGTAGGAATCACCCGCCGCTTCGGTGGCAACCTCTCGCTCGGTGGGCAGGACATCACGGCGATGCGGCCGGACCAGCGGGCGCGGGCAGGGATCGGCTGGGTGCCGCAGGAGCGCAATATTTTCCGCTCGCTGACGGTCGAGGAAAACATGACCGCGGTGGCCCAACCGGGCCCCTGGACTGTCCACAGGGTTTACGAAATGTTTCCGCGACTGAAAGAACGTCGCAACAATTTCGGCAACCAGCTTTCCGGCGGCGAGCAGCAGATGCTGGCGATCGGCCGCGCGCTGACCCTCAATCCCAAGGTTTTACTGCTCGACGAGCCGACCGAGGGGCTGGCGCCCATCATCGTCGAGGAATTGCTCCGGGCATTGGGCACCATCACCCGCGCCGGTGGAATCTGTTCGATCATCGTCGAGCAGAACGCGCAAAAGATTCTGGGGCTGGCCGATCGGGTTGTGATATTGGAGCGCGGCGCGATCGTGCATGATGCGGCAAGCCACGCGTTGAAGGCAGATCCCGCGATACTCGAACGCTATCTCGGCGTCGCCGGCGCCGCCGCGCATTAGAAGATTTGATGGGAGTTGAAACCATGCAGAGAACCAAAGCCCCGTTCCGCGCCGACGAAGTCGGCAGCCTGTTGCGCCCGCCGCGTATCAAGGAAGCGCGTGCCAAGCTGGAAAAGCGCGAGGGCACGGCGGAGGACTTGCGCAAGGCCGAAGACCTCGAAATCGAGAAGGTCGTGCACAAGCAGGCTTCCACGGGGCTAAAGCTCGCCACCGACGGCGAATTCCGCCGCTCCTGGTGGCACTTCGATTTCCTCGCCGAGCTCGGCGGCTGCGAACTGTTCCACCCCGAAACCGGCATCCAGTTCGCGGGCGTTGAGACTCGCCATGACGCCGTTCGCGTCAGCGGCAAGCTTGACTTCCCCGATGACCATCCGATGCTGGACCATTTCCGCTTTCTCAAGAAGCATGCCGACAAGGCGCACGTCACGGCAAAGATGACGATCCCGTCGCCTGCGGTCTTGCATTTCCGCGGCGGCCGCAAGTCGATCTCGACGAAGGTCTATCCGGATCTCGAGGAATTCTATGCCGACCTCGGCAAGACCTACCGCAAGGCGGTGAAGGCGTTCTACGACGCCGGCTGCCGCTATTTGCAATTCGACGATACCGTATGGGCCTATCTCTGCTCGCAGGATGAGTTGCAGAAGGCGCGCGCCCGCGGCGACAATCCCGACGGTCTGCAGGAAATCTACGCCCGCATCATCAACTACGCGCTCGCCGATCGTCCGGCCGACATGGTGGTCACCACGCATGTCTGCCGCGGCAATTTCCGGTCGACCTGGATCTCGTCCGGCGGCTACGAGCCGGTGGCCGAGACCATGCTGGCCGGTACCAATTACGACGGCTATTTCCTCGAATATGATTCCGACCGCGCCGGCGGTTTTGAGCCGCTGCGCTATCTGCCGAAGGGCAACAAGGTGGTCGTGGTCGGCGTCATCACCTCGAAATTCGGCGAGCTGGAGAAAAAGGACGACATCAAGCGTCGTATCGAAGAGGCCGCCCAGTTCGTTCCGCTCGACCAGTTGGCCGTGTCGCCGCAATGCGGCTTTGCCTCTACCGAGGAAGGTAACATCCTGTCCGAGGATGAGCAGTGGGCCAAGCTCAGCCTCGCGGTCGAAGTCGCGAACGAGGTATGGGGGAAGTAAGTAATTCCGCCGTCATTGCGAGGAGCGATAGCGACGAAGCAATCCATCTATCCTCGTGCGGGAGATGGATAGCTTCGCTCCGCTCGCAATGACGAAGCGGTGAGGGCGACGCAAGCATGCTCTCACTTGTCCGCCAGATAGACCTCGCCGAGCAGCGACGAGTTCGACCACGGCACCTGCTTGGCCTTGGTTGCCGCGACGACTTCGGCGCGCACCCGCGTCAGCATCTGCTGCACCTCCAGCCCCGGCGTGCCGATGTGGCGGGTCAGCGCCGCCGAGAACGGGCTGTTGGTGCCTT
>CADEDX010000304.1:0-3599 GCA_902826195.1 uncultured Bradyrhizobium sp.
AAAATGCGGGCCACATCAGGGGAGGAATGCACCATGCTGCGGAGCAAGTGGTTGTCGCCGTTCTTTGGTATTTTGCTGGCGATCGCCGGCGGCGGTTACGCCGCAGCGCAGGGGACTATCAAGGTCGCCTACACCGATCCCCTTTCGGGACCGTTCGCGCAGGTCGGCGACGCCAACCTGAAGCAGATGCAGTACATCATCGACTACATCAATTCGAAGGGCGGCGCGCTCGGCAAGAAATTCGAACTGGTGCCGTTCGACAACAAATCGCAGCCGTCGGACGCGTTGATTGCGCTGAAAAGCGCGACCGACCAGAACATGCCCTTCATCATGCAGTGCAGCGGCTCCAACATCGCCGCAGCCCTGATCGACGGCGTCAACAAGCACAACGACCGCAACCCTGACAACCGCATCATCTATCTGAACTGCGGCGCGGTCGCGACCGAGCTGACCAACGAGCAGTGCAGCTTCTGGCACTTCCGCTTCGACCTGCATGTCGGCATGAAGGCCGAAGTGATGGTTCGCTCGCTGCCGAAGGAAGTGAAGAAGGTCTACCTGATCAACCAGGACTATCTGTTCGGCCAGTCGGTGCAGCGCGAGGTGAAGAACTACCTCACCAAGCTCCGGCCCGACGTACAGGTCGTCGGCGACGAATTGATCCCGCTCGGCAAGATCAAGGACTTCTCGCCTTATATTACGAAGATCAATGCCTCGGGCGCGCAGGCGCTGCTGACCGGCAACTGGGGCCCGGACATGAACCTTTTGATCAAGGCAGGCGTCGATGCCGGGGCTGATCTGCGCTACTACACCTTCTATGCCCATCTGGCCGGCGGCCCGACCGCGATCGGCGTCGGCGGCGACAACCGCGTGCTGGCGGTGATGTCCTTTGGTGAGAACGTGGCGCCGGAAATCGGCAACGCCGAAGCCGAGGCCTTTACCAAGGCGTTCCGGGAAAAGCACAAGTTCGATTTCTCCGCCGCCGGCTTCCGCACCATCTTCGAGTATCTGCAAGGCGCGGTGAACAAGGCCGGCTCGGTCGACCCGACCAAGATCGCGCTGGCGCTGGAGGATCTCACGGTCAAGGATTTCCTCGGCTACGACACCAGGATGCGCAAGGAAGACCACCAGATCATCACCGAATACTTCGTCGGCACGTTCAAGAAGGGCGTGAAGTACGACGCCGAAGGCACCGGCCTTGGCTGGGCAACGTCGGCGACCATCCTCGCCAAGGATGTCGACCAGCCCAATACCTGCAAGATGAAGCGTCCGAGCGCCTCCTGACCACAACAACAGTCGCCTGCTTCCCTTCGCGGGGAGCAGGCGTCGCGCCTGCAGTGGTCCGATGCAATGGAAGTCTTTGTCGTCTCCCTTTTGAATGGCCTCGTCTACGGCATGCTGCTGTTCATGCTGGCGAGCGGGCTAACACTCATCCTCAGCATGATGGGCGTGCTCAACTTCGCCCATGCCAGCGCTTACATGCTGGGGGCCTATTTCGCCTACACCATCAGCACCTATATCGGCTTCTGGCCAGCCCTGATCATCGCGCCCCTGCTCTGCGGGCTGATCGGCGCAGCCATCGAGATGTGGGGTCTGCGGCGGGTCCATCGCAACGGCCACATCGCCGAACTGCTGTTCACGTTCGGCCTTGCCCTTATCATCGAAAAGGTCGTTCAGATGTCCTGGGGCTTGCTCCCGGTGCCCTACCGGGTGCCGGAGTTGCTCGACTTCCCGCTATTCAAAATCTACGGCACGCAATTCCCCGCCTATCGTGCCTTCATGCTGGCGATCTCGGCGCTGATGTTTGGTGCAATCTGGCTCGGCCTGACCCGCACCCGCGTCGGTCTGGTGATCCAGGCCGCGTTGACCCATCCCGACATGGCGTCTGCGCTCGGCCACAACGTGCCGCGCATTTTTACCCTCGTGTTCGCCGCCGGCACCGCACTGGCCGGCCTTGCCGGTGTGATCGGCGGCAATTACCAGGTCACCGAGCCCGCGATGGCCTTCACCATGGGTCCGATCGTCTTCGTCGTCGTGGTGTTCGGCGGGCTCGGCTCGCTGACAGGCTGCTTCATCGCCTCGATCCTGATGGGGCTGATCCAGACCTTTGCCGTGGTGTTCGACGTGTCGCTGGCTGACCTCTTGGCAAAATTCGGCTTCACGGTGACGTCGAGCACGCCTTTTGCGGAAGTCCTCAACGTGACCTTGCCGCGGGTCGGCGCGCTGCTGCCATTCCTTATGCTGGTGCTAATCCTGGTGTTCCGGCCACGCGGGCTGATGGGGACGCGCGACACATGAGCATGCTGCGCCGCCACTGGCCCTGGTTGCTGGTCCTCATCGTCCTGCTGGCGTTCCCGTTCCTGTTCTATGACTGGAGCAAGGGCCGCCATTCCGGCTTCGTCCTGACGCTGATGAGCGAGATCGGCGTAATGGCAATCTTCGCGCTGTCTTACAACATGCTGATGGGCCAGGCGGGGCTACTGTCGTTCGGACATGCCGTACTGCTCGGGATGGGCGCCTATTGCGCGGCGCACGTGGTTCTTCTCGTGAAGGCCGGCTCATTCTGGCTGCCGACCGAACTGGTGCCGCTGGCGGGCGGGCTCGGCGGATTGTTCTTCGGCTATGTGTTCGGCTGGCTGGTGACAAAGCAGCGCGCCACCGCGTTTGCGATGATCACGATGGGGCTCGGCGAACTGGTCTCCGCGGCGGCGCTGATGTTCATGGGGTTCTTCGGCGGCGAAGGCGGCATCCCCATCGATCGCGTGATGGACACGAGCCTGGTCGGCGTCAAATACACCTCGCCCTGGCAAGTCTACTGTTTGGTGCTGGTCTGGGCCTTCATTGCCGCGGCCTTGATGCGGCTGCAGACCCAGACGCCGCTTGGCAGCATGGCGAACGCCACCCGCGACAATTTCGAGCGCGCCCAGTTCGTCGGCTACGATCCCCGCGTCGTGCGGCTCTACCAATTCGCGCTTTCCGGTTTCTTCGCGGGCATCGCCGGCGGCTTGTACGTGCTGATCTACGAAATCGTCACCTTCGACACGGTGTCCGCGGCCAAGTCCGCGAATGCGCTGCTCGCCGTCTATATCGGCGGCGCCGGCGGGTTCTTCGGACCGATCCTCGGCACCATCGTGGTGGTGCTGCTGCAGAGCGGTGTCAGCCTGCTCAGCAATGCCTGGCTGCTTTATGTCGGCGTGCTGTTCATCGTGATGGTGATGTACGCGCCGGGCGGGCTGATCGGACTTATCTTCATGCATGCACCGATCTGGCGCGCCGGCCGCCTGCGCGAACTGGCGCTGCCTTATGCTCGGGCATTTCCTCCGGCGCTGCTGGTCCTGCTCGGGTTCGTGTTCCTGGTTGAGCTGGCGTCCTTCACCACCATCGGCGCCGCGCAGGGCAAGAAATTCTCGATCGCGGGCCGCCTCATCGATACCACGGCGCCGCTGCCATGGGTCGTCGCCATCGCCGCGCTGGTGCTGGGCGGGCTGTGGCTGCGCCGCGAGGCACGCGGCTTTCGCGAGCGCTGGGACGCGCTGACGGAAGGCGCGACGAAACAGGAAGGCGCCAAGATACCCGGCGTCGAGGTTCAGGAGGCGATGTCG
>CADEDX010000304.1:3609-7919 GCA_902826195.1 uncultured Bradyrhizobium sp.
GATATCGCCAGCGTGCCCGCCGTCGAACTGCGCGACGTCTGCAAAAAGTTCGGCGCTACCGAAATCATCCGCGGCGTCAACCTCTCGATTCCCCGCGGCGAGCGCCACGCCATCATCGGCCCCAACGGCGCCGGCAAGACCACGCTGTTCAACCTGATCTCCGGACGTTTCCCGATCAGCTCCGGCTCGATCACGGTCAACGGCCAATCGACCGCCGACCTCGCGCCGCAGGAGATCAACCGCCTCGGTCTTTCGCGCAGCTTCCAGATCACCTCGATCTTTCCGCGCATGAGCGTGTTCGAGAACATCCGCTGCGGGCTGTTATGGTCGCAGGGCTACCGCTACTCGTTCTGGAACCTGCTCGGGCGCCAGAGGGAGCTCAATTGCGCGGCGGATCAATTGCTGGACCGGCTGAAACTTTCGGACCGCCGCAACCTGCAGGCGGGTCTGTTGTCCTATGCCGAGCAGCGCGCGCTGGAGATCGGCATCACCATCGCCGGTGGCGCCGAGACCATCCTGCTCGATGAGCCGACCGCCGGCATGAGCCACAGCGAGACCGAGAGCGCGGTGGCGCTGATCCGCGCCGTCTCGGAAGGCAAGACGTTGATCATGGTCGAGCATGACATGAGCGTGGTGTTCGGTCTCGCCGACCGCATCACCGTGCTGGTCTACGGCGAGGTGATCGCCTCCGACGCCCCGACCGCCATCCGCGGCAATGCCGCCGTGCAGGAAGCCTATCTCGGGACGGTGGCGGCATGATGCTCGAGGTCCGCGATCTCCATGCCTTCTACGGCAAGAGCCATATCCTGCAGGGGGTCGACATCAGCGTCGATCAGGGCGAGATCGTCAGCCTGCTGGGCCGCAACGGGGTCGGTCGCTCGACCGCCTGCAAGACCATCATGGGGCTAGTGGCGCCGGTAGGTCAGGTCGGCTTCAAGGGCCGCGCCATCGCAGGGCTACGGCCTGACCAGATCGCCCATCTCGGCATCGGCTATGTGCCGGAAGATCGCCAGGTTTTTCCGGGACTGACCGTGCGGCAGAACCTCGAACTCGGTCTGAAGCGCGCTGGCGTCGTCGGGCGCTGGAAGTTCGAGGACGTCTTTTCCCTTTTTCCCAATCTCGCCGCGCGCCAGGACAATCCGGCGGGCGTTCTGTCGGGCGGCGAGCAGCAGATGCTGACGATGTGCCGCACATTGATGGGCGATCCTGACCTCGTCATCATCGACGAGCCGACGGAAGGGCTTGCGCCCAAACTGGTCGAGCAGGTCGGCACGCTGCTCGACGAAATCGCCAAGCGCGGCACCGCGATCCTGCTGGTGGAACAGAAGCTCACCATCGCGCTGAGAATCTCCCGCCGCCTCTACGTGATGGGCCACGGCCGCATCGTGTTCGAGGGAACGCCGGCAGAGCTCGCCGCCAATGCCGGCGTGCGCAAGGAGTGGCTGGAGGTTTAGGCGACGGAGCCACCGCTCACACGGGAGCGTACTCGGAGCAATGCTTTTGTGGCTGGCGCGGCCGGGATGAGCCATATTGGATCGGCCGCCACCATGAGACTACCCGAATGCTTCCGTCTCAACGCGCCTCGTTCGATATTCCCCGCGAGATCTGCTACCTCAACGCCGCCTCCTACAGCCCGCTGCCGGTCCGAACCTTGGAGGCCGGCCGCGCCGCCGTCGGCCGCAAAGGCCGGCCTTGGACGCTCGAAGCCAGTTTCCAGAACGCGCAGCACGAGCGCGCACGAACCGCGGCCGCCCGCCTGATCGAGGCCGACCCTTCCGATATCGCGCTAGTCCCCTCGATCAGCTACGGCGTGGCGACGGCGGCAAAGCTTTTCGCGCCCGGCCGCGGCACGCGTGTCCTCGTTCTGGAGAACGACCACTCTTCCCCCGCGCTGGAATGGCATGCGCGCGCGGAGGCGCAGGGTTTTTCCGTCGAGACGGTGCGCCAGCCCAACGACGCCGACTGGACGTCGGCGGTGCTCGAAAGCATCGAACGCTCGGGCGCGCCGCCGGTCGGCCTCGCCTCGATCTCGTCGGTGCACTGGTCGGACGGCGGGCTGATCGATATCGAGAAAGTCGGCGCAGCGCTGCGGCAGCGCGGCGCGGCCTTCCTGATCGACGCCACGCAAAGCGCCGGCGTGCTGACGCTGGACGTGCGGCATCTTGATCCGGATTTCGTGATCTTCCCCACCTACAAATGGCTGGTCGGACCCTATGGCCGCGCCTTCCTCTATGTCGCCAGGCGGCACCAGAACGGCGTCCCGCTGGAGCAGACCGCCGCCGGCCGCCGCAACGTACGCGCCGAGAACGCGGTCTATTTCACCGACCTCGAATACGTTTCCAATGCGCGCCGCTTCGACATGGGCGAGCGCGATTTTTTCATTTCGCTGGAGATGGCCTCCATCGGCATGGAAATGATGGCCGACTGGGGCGCGCCGGCGATCGCGCAGCGCGTCGCGATGTTGACGGAGCGGATTGCGCTTGCTGTGCTCGGCCTCGGCATCCGCGTCCCCGAAACGCATCTGCGCGCGCCGCATATCTTGAGCCTCGCCTTTACGGGCGGCATGCCGGCGGGCCTCGTCGAGCGACTGGCCAGCGAAGGCGTCTACGTCGCGCCGCGTCTGGGGCGCATGCGCGTGTCGCCGCATGTCTATAATGACGAGGCTGATTGCGACCGGTTTGTCGAGGCGCTGACGCGAAGGCTACGAGGCTGACTCGTAGGGTATGACAAAGCGAAGCGTGCCCACCATTACTTGCTCGGTTTGAATCGGTGGGCACGCTGCGCTTTGCCCACCCTACCGACTCACGACGCCGCCGCCTTCCGCGGCTGTTCCGTGCCCGCCATCACAAACCCCTCATACCCCTTGGCCGCGACGTCGTTGCAGATTTTCCGATACGGCCCAACCCCGCCGATATAGGGCATGAAGATCCTCGGCTTGCCTGGCACGTTGGCGCCCATGTACCAGGAATTGGCCGTCGGATAGAGCGTGGCGTAGGCGACCTCGTTGACGTGGGCGACCCATTTGTCTTCGGCTTCAACCTCGGCTTCCATCGTGTCGAGGCCCTGCTCGCGCATGTATGCCAGGCAGTCGGCGATCCAGTCGACATGCTGCTCGATCGAGACGATCATGTTCGACAGCACCGATGGGCTGCCAGGGCCGGTGATGATGAAGAGATTCGGAAATCCCGCGCTCATCAGGCCGAGATAGGTGCGCGGACCCGCGGCCCACTTTTCATTCAGTGTCTGCCCGCCCCGGCCGCAGATGTCGATCTTCGCTACCGATCCCGTCATGGCGTCAAAACCGGTCGCCAGCACCAGCGCATCGACTTCGTGGTCCTTGCCGGCCACACGCACGGCATTTTCCGTGATCTCCTCGATCGGATTGGATCTGATATCGATCAGCGTCACGTTGGGGCGGTTGAAGGTCGCAAAATAGTCGGTGTCGATGCAGATGCGCTTGGAGCCGATCGGATGATCGTTGGGCTGCAACAGCTTTGCCTTTGCCGGATCCTTGACGATTTCTGCGATCTTCTCGCGGACGAAATCCGCAGCCGTGTCGTTGGCCGCCTTGTCGAGTCCGAGATTGTTGTAGACCGACATGAAGGTGAGACCGCCGCGATCCCAGCGAGCCTGATATTTCGCACGGCGCGCGTTGTCGCCGTCATCGAGCGCGCCGCGATCCGGCACCTCGGTATAGATGCCATTCCTGGCCACCTCGCGCGCAAAGCGCCTGATCTCGGGATAGCTGTCGCGGAACTTCCGGCGCTCCTGCTCAGTGAGCGCGGCATTGCGGGCGGGAATGGAGAAATTTGCGGTGCGCTGGAACACCGTCAGATGACTCGCCTGCCCGGCAATGACCGGCACCGACTGAATCGCCGACGATCCGGTGCCGATGACGCCGACGCGAAGCCCGGTGAAATCGACCTCCTCGTGCGGCCAGTGACCGGTGTGGTAGACCTTGCCCTTGAAACGATCGAGGCCCTTGATGTCCGGCATCCGCGCGTTCGACAGGCAGCCGGTGGCGAGTACGACGAATTTGGCCGTGACCGTCTTGCCGTCGGAGGTCGCCACCGACCACAGCGAGGTCGCCTCATCGAAGGCCGCACGTTCGACGCGGGTGTCGAACTGGATGTCGGAACGCAGGTTGAAGCGGTCGGCGACGTGGTTGGCGTATTTCAAAATCTCCGGCTGCGGCGCGTAGCGCTCGCTCCAGTCCCATTCCTGCTGCAGTTCATCGGAGAACGAATAGGAATATTGCATGCTCTCGACGTCGCAGCGCGCGCCGGGATAGCGGTTCCAGTACCAGGTGC